>DATNPC010001089.1:0-16903 GCA_036703375.1 Allocoleopsis sp. | reverse complement strand
GACAACCAGCGGCTTGCCTGCACCACCTGAACTGCTTTGACTCCCAGTGGATGCACTGCATCCAGTACCAAATTTCGAGGTCACGCCAAAGGCTGTAGTGGCTAAAATGCCACGAATGACTTGACGACGGGATAAGTGTAGAAACCGGCTCACTCTGGTAACTCTCCTGACGAAAGGATGAAGGATGGTTTCTTTGCTGTTGTTGATAAAGGAGAGATTAGCAGTGCAGGTTGGTTTTTAGGGTTAGAAAAGGTTCGGAAAAAGTTCGGAAAAAGTTTGAGCGAAGTGCGAAGAATGTTATCCAAGTAACAAAAGCGAGTTTCAGAAAAACTATAGGATACACATCTAAAATCACGTCAACCCTCTTAAGAGGTAGGGCGCTAATTTAAGGGAAAAGTAGTCGTTCTTTGGGAAAAACAAAGATTGGGGGCTTCCCCCCAAACCCCCCACTGGGGGACGAGTGCCTCCCCCAGACCCCCTGCACAAGGGTCAATTGGTGAGGTATGAGAGTTCTTAAGTCAGCGCCATTCCTCCTAAGGTATGGGTTTGAACCACTCTCAAAAGTGGGTTGTGAACTGACATGAAGCGCTAACGAGTGGGGAGTGTAGGAGGAAACAGAAGAAAAAAAGTTGGATTTGCCTATTTATCTAGGGGCATTGGCGAGGCTTTTTTGAGCCATGAATAACGAAGAAGCACTAACAATTATAGAAAAAGCTTTAAGTGAAGAACGTTTAAGCAAATTGCAGCTAACGGTATTTCGGCATGCTTGGGAAGAACAATCCTATAGCGAGATTGCTAAAAAATCCGGTTATGAAATTGGCTATGTAAAGCAAACAGGTTCCCAACTCTGGCAGTTACTCTCTAAAGCTTTTGGAGAAAAGGTGACAAAGAGTAATGTTCAGTTAGTTTTGAAGCGAAAAGCTAGAGAGATTACTCAGGAGTTAGGAGCAACCAACAGTCAACAACCGATCGCCAATTATCAACCCTACTCAATCCAAAATCCACAATCCTCTGGCGCACTTAAGCTGGGAGATAACCTCAAGAATCCGCGCCCCAAAAGCCAAAATCAAACAGACTGGGGAGATGCGGCTGATATGTCCGTTTTCTACGGACGTACAGCAGAACTGGCAATGCTGGAACGGTGGATTTTACAGGAAGATTGCCGACTGGTTGGCTTGTTCGGTATGGGGGGAATCGGGAAAACGTCTTTAGCTGTCAAGCTAGCCAAGCAGATTCAGGATAAGTTTGAGTATGTTATCTGGCGCAGTCTCCGAAATGCACCGCCCCTGCATGACCTCCTGGCAGATATCATCCAATTTTTATGCGATCGCAAAGCAACCAATTTACCCGATACTTTAGACGGTCGCCTCTTGCATCTTTTAGATTACCTGCGTCAATCTCGCTGTTTAATCGTTCTGGACAACGCCGAGACAATCGCGCAAGCGGGAGAACTCAATGGGGGTTATCGCACCGGGTATGAAGACTACGGTCAACTCTTGAAATGCATTGGCGAAACTCACCATCAAAGTACCCTAATCCTGACCAGTCGGGAAAAACCCAAAGGAATTGCAGCTCTAGAAGGGGAAACATTACCCATTCGATCGCTACGATTAAGGGGATTGTCCCCCAATGTGGGTCAGGAGATTATCAGCACTAAAGGCCATTTTTCCGCTTCAGCTGAGGACTGGGAAACCTTAGTCGAACATTATGCAGGTAATCCCTTAGCCTTGAGAATGGTTGCTTGTGCGATTAAAGATTTCTTTGATGGAAATATTGCCGAATTTTTGGAGTTTTTACCGCAGGGAACTTCAGTTTTTGGTGATATTCGGGATTTGCTAGCCAGTCAGATCGATCGCTTATCAGATTTAGAGCAGCAGGTGATGTATTGGCTAGCCATTGACCGAGAACCGATTTCCTTATCAGAACTCAGGGCAAACTTTGTTCCTCAAGTATCCCTGAGTGGCTTGTTGGAGGCATTAACCTCTCTGGAACGGCGATGTCTCATCGATAAGGCTACGCCCACGCTGCTCGAAAAAAGTCGAACTCTGTTCACTCTGCAACCCGTTGTCATGGAATACATGACAGACCGATTTATCGAACAAGTTTGTGAAGAGATACAAGTCTGGGGAAGGAATGACGAATCACGAACAGTAGACGATAGAGCGAGAGAAAATACCTTACTTCAGCATTCATTATTCAAAACCCACGCTCTGATCGAAGCTCAAGCAAAAGACTATATTCGAGACACTCAAGTTCGCCTAATTCTTCAGCCGATTTTACAAAAGTCACTCCTCAAAGCTAGTAGCCAAGCTAATTTAGAAGCGCGATTCAGGCAAATTTTATCCAGCTTACGCGGCAAGTCGCCTCAGGAAATTGGCTATGTGGCAGGAAATATCCTTAACTTACTTTGCCAACTCCAGACTGATTTGAGCGGTTGGAATTTCTCCCAACTGACAGTTTTGCAAGCTTACCTGAAAGGAGTTAATCTCCATCAAGTCAATTTTGCTCAGACCAATCTGACAAAATCCGTTTTTACCGAAACGTTCAGTCAGGTTTTATCGGTTGCGTTCAGTCCTGATGGCAAGCTATTAGCGACTGGGGATGTCAACCATGAAATTTATGTCTGGCAGGTTGAGACCGGAAAGCAACTATTAACGTGCAAAGTAGATGAAGGTTGGATTTGGTCAGTTGCCTTTAGTCCCAATGGTCGCCTGCTTGCTAGCAGTGCCAATCGAACAGTGAATCTCTGGGATGTACAAACCGGAGAATGCGTCAAACTACTACAAGGATATAGCGATCGCGTATTTTCCCTTGCCTTCAGTCCCGATGGTTGTCTCCTCGCGACGGGCAGCGAAGACCGTTTGGTAAGGGTTTGGGATGTCAAAACAGGTCAACTTCTCAAGATTTTGTCGGGACATACGGACGAAGTGCGTTCCGTCGCCTTCTCCCCGCAGGGCTACATCGGAAAACAATCAATTCAAAGTCCCCCAGAATTGGGGGATTTAGGGGGCAAGAAAAACCTGTGCGTACACCGTAGCTTATCCAGGAGGGAAACCAATCGCCAAAATCCAACCAGGCATCTCCTCGCCAGTGCTAGTTACGATCGCACCGTGCGCTTGTGGGATATTAATACAGGTGAGTGTTTGAAAACCCTAGAAGGTCATGCCGATTGGGTTTGGTCAGTTGCCTTCAGTCCAGATGGGAAAACGCTTGCTAGTAGCAGTAGCGATCGCACGGTAAAATTGTGGTCGGTGAGCAGTGGAAAGTGTTTGCGATCGTTACAAGGTCACTCGCAACAAATCCGAACAGTTGCCTTTAGTCCAGATGGCAAAACCCTTGCCAGTGGCAGCGATGACTGCTCGGTTCGCCTGTGGAATTACCAGACGGGTGAAGCCTTAAGAGTTCTTCCAGGACATACGAGTTGGATTTCGTCGATTGCCTTTAGTCCTGACGATTGTCTCTTGGCGAGTGGCAGTGAAGACCAGTCGGTGCGGTTATGGGAAACGCGCACTAACCTCTGCCTCAAAACGTTACAGGGACACAGTAATGGAGTTTGGTCAGTTGCCTTTAGCCCACAAGGAACTAGGCTTGCCAGTGGTAGTCAAGATGGAGTTATTCGATTTTGGGACAGCCAAACCGGGACGTGTACCGGAGGTTTTCAAGGGCACAGCAGTTGGATTTGGTCTGTAACGTTTAGTCCTGATGGTCGCATTCTCGCTAGCAGCAGTGAAGACCGAACCATCAAATTATGGGACATGCTCGCGGGACAGCATCTGAGAATGCTCAAAGGACATACGGATACCGTTTTTTCCGTCATCTGTAGTCCTGATGGACAAACCCTTTTCAGTGCAAGTCTCGACGGAACAATTAAACTCTGGGACATTGCTACAGGTCAATGCCGTAAAACGTTGCAAGGCCATAGCGGTGGTATCTGGTCGATGAGCTTAAGTTTAGATGGAAAACTCCTCGTCAGTGGTAGCCAAGATCGAACCCTCAAGCTATGGGATGTGGAGAGAGGTTGCTGCATCCAAACGTTGCAAGGCCATCAGAGTTGGATTCGTGCTTGTGCCATCAGTCGCGATCGGCAAATCCTGATTAGTGGTAGTTCTGATGGCATGATTAAACTGTGGCGGCTCAACACGGGAGAATGCTATCAAACCTTGCAGGCACACACGGGGCCGGTACTGTCCGTTGTCTTTCACCCCGACGGGCAGAGTTTTGCCACTAGCGGTACGGATACAGTAGTGAAACTCTGGAGTATCTCACCGTTGCAATGCTGCCAGATTTTACAGGGACACGATAAGTGGGTTCGATTTCTCGCTTACAGCCCGGATGGTCAAGTTCTCGCCAGTTGCAGTCAAGATGAAACGATTAAACTATGGGGGGTCAAGCGTGACTCATCCCGGCCGTCTATTGCTAACGTCTCGACTCTGGCTGCACCAATAGACTATTGTGCATTTTGGATGAATCGGTTTATTTCTCCCAAGGATGCTACTTTTCCGGTATCCCTCTGGGACAAGCAAACCAGGAATGAACATCAGCATGGGTTGAGGCTGTACCAAGGCGGCATTGATAGAAAATACACTCAATCTTCTCCCGATTATTTCAGTCAGTGTATTAAAACACTACGAATTTTTAGACCTTATGAGGGAATGAATATTGCTCAGGCCACTGGGTTAACAGAAGCACAGGTATCTACATTAAAGATGTTAGGTGCTGTTGAGAGCAGGAGCTGATCGAGATTTTGGCAAGTAGTTTATGGGGTATCGTCGCAAAACTTATCATGGAAAGAGCGATCGCGTTTATTGTGAGTATTCCGATGCGATCGCATTCCAACAGCACTCCTACTCCTGAGTGCTAACCTGCTTTATTAGAGCTTCCCCAACAAGAACTGGATGAGTATCTTCACGCTGCAATCCGTAAAAAAAGACTTTGGCATCAAAGAAATCCTCAAAGATGCCACGTTTAGTCTCGGTGCTACCGATAAAGTCGGCTTAATCGGCACCAATGGTTCCGGCAAGTCAACACTGCTCAAGATGATTGCCGGATTAGAACCCATTGATGGCGGTCAAATTATTGTCAATCCAGGTGTGAGGATTGTCTACTTACCCCAACAGCCAGATTTGGATGAAAATCACACCGTCTTGGAACAGGTGTTTGCAGACAGTGGCGAACAGATGGCGCTGGTGCGGGAATATGAGGAGTTATCGCATAAATTAGCTCACACTCCTGAAGATAACCAACTTCTCGCTCGTCTCTCCAAGGTGACGCAACGCATGGAAGTCACGGGCGCATGGGATTTGGAGACGAGTGCAAAAATTATTCTCACCAAGCTAGGCATTGAAGACTTCGACGCTCGGATTGGTAGCTTATCCGGCGGCTATCGCAAGCGGATTGCCCTAGCAGCCGCGTTGCTTTCAGAACCTGATGTGTTACTGATGGATGAGCCGACAAACCATTTAGATGCCAATTCCGTCGAGTGGTTGCAAAATTACCTCACGGGTTTTCGAGGCGCACTCCTGCTGATTACTCACGATCGCTATTTTCTCGATCGCGTGACCAACCGTATCATTGAAATCGACCGAGGCGACCTTTTCAGCTACTCTGGTAACTATTCCTACTACTTAGAGAAAAAAGCCTTAGCCGAAGAATCCGCTATCAGCAGTCAGCGCAAACATCAGGGAGTATTGCGTCGCGAATTAGAATGGCTCAAACGCGGCCCTAAAGCGCGCAGCACCAAACAAAAAGCTCGGATCGATCGCATCCGGGACATGCAAACCAAAGAGTTTAAACAAGCTCAGGGTAAAGTTGATATTTCTACGCCTGGGCGTCGGATTGGCAAGAAAGTCATTGAGCTGGAGAATATTTCCAAAGCCTACGATGGACGCACGTTAATTAAAGACTTTACCTACGAATTCAGCCCCGACGATCGAGTGGGAATTATCGGCGGTAACGGTGCGGGGAAATCAACCTTAATGGATATCGCTACAGAGCGCATCCAGCCGGATTCCGGCAAGGTTGAGATTGGCGGAACAATTCACATCGGCTACTTTGACCAACATTCCGATCATTTGCTAGAAGCACTCAACGATAATCAGCGCGTAATTGATTACCTCAAAGAAGTTGCCGAGTACGTGCAAACAGCAGACGGCACGTTAATTACGGCATCGCAAATGTTGGAGCGCTTTCTATTTCCTGGTAACCAGCAGTATGCACCGATTAATAAACTTTCTGGGGGTGAAAAACGCCGCCTATTCCTCTTACGAGTGCTAATGAGCGCTCCTAATGTGCTGATTCTCGACGAACCGACCAACGACTTAGATGTCCAGACACTTGCGGTACTCGAAGAATATCTGGAAGATTTCAATGGTTGCGTAATTGCTGTCTCTCACGATCGCTATTTTCTCGATCGCACAGTAGACAAAATCTTTGCCTTTGAACCAGAGGGCAATATCCGGCAGTATCCCGGCAACTACTCCGTCTATCTCGACTACAAGCAAGCCGAAGACGCCAAAGCCGCTCAACAACAAGCCAAGCAAGAGTCGAAAAAAACCGAATTACCCAACGTCGAGAAGTCAGAGCAAAACTCATCCCGTAATAGTAAACCGCGCCGACTTTCTAACTGGGAAAAGCGCGAATTCGAGGAACTAGAAGCCAAAATTGCCCAACTCGAAGTGGAAAAAGCCGAGGCAGAAAAAGAGCTATACAATGCTCCTCCCGGTAAAGTTACCCAGGTTCAGGAACTCTACCAAAAACTAGAAACCTTGACTCAACAAATTGATACCGCCACCGAGCGCTGGTTGGAATTGGCTGAGTTGGCATCTTAACCAAAGAATCAGCGAAAAGAAAACCCGGAGTGTTCCGGGTTTCTCTGATTACGAGGTAATGTTGGCAACGTGCGGGTTCTCCACTCGTTGCTCACTGTATCAATCCTGCCAAGTTTCTATAAAAGCTGCTGTAAGGACTTGGTGAAGTGGTGTAAAGAATTTGCGATCGTCAATCGGTCATCGTCCGGTTAATTAATCGTAGAGTGGGCATTGCCGAACAACGAGAGAATAAAGTTTTCAAGTTCTATTCGGCAATGCTCACCCTACATAAGCAAGTTGGTTGAAAGCCTCCCACGGACGCTTCGCGTATCCGTGATGCAAGAAAGAAACACTTACCTCTTCCCTTCTGCCTTCTGCCTTCTGCCTTGTGCTTCTCAAGAGCAAAGCCCCTGGTGCCGAGCCAGGGGTTGGTTGTTTCTGAGCTTCAAGCTGACGACCGATCGGTAAAGCTCCATCATAGGAAGAACGCTAATTCCCTAAGAAAGCTTTACTCAAACTGAATATAGTGAGTAAAAGTGAAGGTTCCGAGAAGAAAGCGGGAATTTTTGGAGAATTTTCTCTCAATTTAAGCTGGCGTAAAATCTCTTATTACAAAAGGTTGCTTTCTTACGTCGAAAGGTTTTTCTTGATTCAAAATTTTTGAGAGTCGCTGAAAATAGACGATCAGCGACTCCTGAGAGGAACACGGCGAAGCTACAATCAGTAGCTTCGCTTTCTTACATATCGCAGGTCTAACCCTGCCCTCCTAGAAAGGAGAATTATACCCGCTCCAAAGTATATCGAGCAATGCGAAAGGGCTGTAGAGGGTAGCATCACCCCCTCACTGAATCTGAATTAAGCTGTTAAGTAACTCAACTGGTCAAAAGTACTGCGATGTTACAGCCCCAGTCTAAAAAAAGCGATCGCAGTTGTAGCATTTAGGGAAACCGAAAATTGACAGTACCCTCACGAGGACTCACGGCTCTCACACAGGCTCAACTCAATGCCTGGGTTATTCAGGCACAAGCTCATACGCAGGGGGGACAACTCGCAGACTATATTCCTCTATTGGGTCAAGCCGATCCCAACTGGTTGGCAGTACAGATACAAACTATTCAGGGTCAAATTCTTTCAGCTGGTGATGTTAGCTTGTCCTTTCCGCTAATGAGTGTAGTTAAGCCATTTGTTCTGCTGTGTTTGCTAGAGCAGTTGGGCACGCAAGCTGTATTTTCTCGCGTGGGCATGGAGCCTTCTGACGAACCCTATAATTCTCTCGCTCAACTCAAAGCCGATAAGGGTTGGCCTCGTAACCCCATGATCAATAGTGGCGCGATCGCATTGGTATCTCTACTCCCCGGCCAAGATGCTAACTCTCGCTGCGAAAATCTGCGTCAATGGCTCAATCAACGCTCAAATAGTCATTTATTTTTAGATCGGGCAATGTTGAGTTCTGCGCGTTCTGTACAGAATCGACACAATCAAGCGATTGCTCGCCTACTCGCTGAATCAGGTTATCTAGATGCCGTAGCAACAGTTTTAGACACCTACAAGCAAGTTTGCTGTCTATCAGGAACTGTAGCCGATCTAGCACGTTTGGGCATGCTGCTAGCGCAACAGCGAGGAGAAATTTCACCCGAACACCGTCGCATCGTGAATGCGCTGATGATGACGTGTGGTTTGTATCAAGCCTCCAGCCACTTCGCCGTGGAGGTAGGACTGCCGACTAAGTCAGGAGTGAGCGGAGCGATGATTTCGGTGGTACCCTCTCAAGGAGCGATCGCATGTTACAGTCCCGCTCTCGATGCAGCCGGTAACTCAAAGGCTAGTCTGTTTTTATTACAACAACTCGCCCAAGCTCTAGAGCTGAGCGTATTCAGTTAAACATTACCCATTACCTATTCCCCATTCCCCATTCTCCCTCTCCAATCTTGCTTGTCGATCTTTCGCACATTTTCTACCGTAGCGAGTGTCTTCAGATAGTTCAGGAGCAAGAATAGTTCATCATCATCCTGTTGTCCCTTATATTTCCGCACCTGGATGGCATTATCGCAGTTATCAATAAATGTTTCGGGTGTATCATCGATCGCAATTAATTTCTTTAAAGAATACCCTTTTTTCTTTAACTTCTTTAATGGCTTGACGTAATAATACTTCCCGGTTTGATAATCAAATCGAACGTCACACCGTTCCCAAGTAAAAACAAATTGGAGTTTTATCGTTTTAGGGAAGACATTTTTAATAATCTCATGGGCATATTCGGGACTCGATGAAGTCCAAACTGCAATCTGAAACCAATCTGTACAAGTAGACAGAAAGCGATCGACACCGGGTCGTTTATAAACAAAGTAATGGAACGCGGTAAAATCAGGACTTCCGTCTAGCGGCTCTTTCACACTATAGATTAATGTTTCATCGAGATCTAAGATGAGTAACTTGTCAGATTGTGGCGACATAATTTAAAACTCTTCTCACACCCTCCCGGAGAGATAGTTCAATTGGATTGGTACTGAAGGTGTTCATCGGATGCATCCCGATGTCAGCAAATTTCCTGTAGAGAGACTCACAATCCCCGTTCGTTCACGCCGAGGAGAACGTCAAGTCATGACTGCTCTCACATATAGATTTATTTGTCAGACTATATTGATTTAGGTAGACCAGCTACTTCCCAAAGTGGAGTTTGTAACAATAGATTAAGAGATAGTGAACATCTAGGTTGAGATTAACATTTAATTTAATGCTGGACTTTCCGACTCAAAACCTCCACGACACTTGCGTGGAGTTTCTGAAACAAACTCCTCAGGAGCGTTTGCTAACACTTAAGAACTTCGGGTTAGCCCGATACGATTTTTTAACTCAAATTTCCCTGACACAAGCCAATGTAGCTTGTGTAATGCGCTTTTTCCGAGAGCCAAGTCGGGTAAAGTTCCCAAACCTTCGAGGGGCGGATTTATCGGGCTTAGTTTTGGATGGCGTCAATTTTATCCGTGGAGATTTGACAGGGGCAACGTTGAAAGCAAGCCGTCTAATAGAAGCCGATCTAATTTTTGCTAACTTGACTGGAGCAGATTTGAGAGATACCGATCTCAGAGGAGCAACCTTGAATGAAACAATATGGTTAGGAGCGTTAGTAGAGGGGTGTAGGTTGGGAACGGGAATAGGCTTAACCCATCAACAACGCACTACGTTAAAAGCTGGTGGTGCGGTGTTCGGCTAAACGTTCACGAATGAACACCGAATTATAGGTAAAGTACCAGATAGCCCTGAAAGGGAAATTGAAGCCTCTCTCAGTGCAAACCCAAGAGAGTTGTTAGTCGGAGCATCTGACACATGTGAAGATTAATTCAGAATTCATAATTTTCCTATCCCCGCAGCAGTTGCTTCACTGTTCCAACTAACTCTTGCGGGTGGAACGGCTTAGCGATGTAAGCATCTGCACCTTGCCTAATCCCCCAGTAGCGATCGAATTCTTCTTTCTTGGCAGAACACATCACCACCGCCATGTTCTGAGTTTTAGCGTTAGCCTTGAGCCGTCGGCAGACTTCGTAGCCATTCATCCGAGGCATGACAATGTCGAGAACCACAAGATCGGGAGACGAGGATTGGATTTGCTCGAGTGCTTCAACGCCATCACTAGCAACAATCACACTCAACCCACTTCCTTGCAGAAGTTGTGCGATCATCTCGCGCTGGGTAAGACTATCCTCTACTACCAGAACTGTACCCATAACCACCTACCTACTTGGCTTGATTCAACCGAATTGGCTTTACTCAAATGTTAATGAGAAACGCTCGGGAACGGTAATATCTTTTAATGCTATTAGCGATCGCTAGCTGCCACTGACCGAACACAGACGATCTTGCGATCGCATTGTTCTAGTCTTCCACAAAATTTCCGCTAACTTATCGTGCAACTGGGTGGTTTTTTTCTATACGTGGTTACAACAGTGACCAACTGCTCACTGCTTAAATGTTAACAAGAACCTGCGGGAAATCCCTCTGAGCCGTAGGCACTGGGGAATGAAAGCAGGGGGAGCCGTAGGAACGGAGGCTCCCAAACCCCTCAAAAACTTTTACCGCTAATTCTCATTCGTGCTAATGTAGTGGAGAATTGGAGGTAATTGAGTGTTGCACAAAGCCGTCAAAGTTCGACTATATCCAACGCCAGAGCAAGAAGTACTGCTAGCTCAGCACTTCGGCTGTGCGCGGTGGTGGTGGAACTTTGGGCTAAATAAATCCATTGAAACTTACCGAGATACAGGTAAGGGGTTAGGACGTTCAGCGCTCAACGCACTGCTACCAGCACTCAAAAAAGACAAGGAAACCGAATGGTTGAGCGAATGTTACAGCCAGGTATTGCAAGCTGTTACTCTCAACCTGACAACGGCTTACAAAAATTTCTTTGATGGTCGTGCGAGATTTCCGCGTTTCAAGTCAAAGCATGGTAGACAGTCAATCCAGTATCCTCAGAACGTGAAAGTAATTGGCAATAGTGTCAAATTACCAGGCAAGGTAGGTACGGTAAAAGCCAAGATACACAGGACAATTGAGGGAACAATTAAGACAGTCACTGTAAGCATTGAGCCATCAGGGAAGTACTACGCATCTATCGTGACTGTTAACATTAGCGATAGCGGGCGCAGCGATAGCGAGCAAGCGGGTGGGCAACGCCCGACAGTAGAAGGAGAGAATCCGTCTCCCTCAACAGAAGGTAAGGTGATTGGTGTTGATTTAGGACTCAAGCACTTTGCCGTAACCAGTGACGGCAAGAAGGTGTCTAAGTATGACAATCCCAGGCACCTTGCCAAGCATGAGAAAAACCTCAAACGCAAGCAACAGAAGCTAGCCAGAAAACAAAAAGGGAGCAACTCAAGACGCAAATATAGAAAAGTTGTTGCTAGGGTTTACGAACGAGTGAGCAATTCACGAGCAGATTTTCTACATAAGCTTTCACGGAAGCTCGTCAATGAAAACCAAGTTATCGTAGTAGAGAATCTTCATGTCAAGGGCATGGTTCGTAATCACAATCTAGCCAAAGCAATATCTGATGTTGGATGGGGGATGTTCACTAACTTCTTAGCTTACAAGCTAGAGAAAAAAGGCGGAAAGTTGGTAGAGATAGATAGATGGTTCCCCAGTTCAAAGCTCTGCTCTAATTGTTATCACCAAGTTGATGAAATGCCGCTAGATGTGAGGGAGTGGACTTGCTCTCACTGTGGCACTCATCATGACCGGGATGGTAACGCCGCTATCAACATAAGAGCAGAAGGCATCAGATTGCTACAGGTGAGCCAGTGCGGTCTTGGGGTCTCCCCAAGTGGAGCACCTGGCGAACCCCTAAGGGTGGATGGAGTGTCCATCTCTGCTGACGGAGGGGCAGTAAGACCTAGAGTTGGACGCAAGTCCGTCTTGAGGCATGCCCCCTTGAACTCAGAAACCGCCAGTGCCTACGGCTCAGGCGGTAACTCATCCTCCTTTCGGACGCCCTAGGGTCGTAATATAGAGGACGGCTTCATCGGGTGGAATCCCCAAGACTTCATTGACTTGGTCATCAAAGAAGCCACCGATACCACTTACCCCTAAATTGAGGTAAATCGCCGCTAAGTTCAAGCGTTGACCGAGATGACCTGCATCCATGTGAAGATAACGGTAGACGCGATCGCCATGTTTTTCTACAGCTTTGTTCAAATCAGCCGTGTGAAATACCACTGCCCCAGCATCTCGCCCTAACTCTTGCCCTAAACACAAGTAATGCAATTCCCTCCGGAAATTTTTAAATCGAATTTGCCGCAATTCTTGAGCGTGGGGGGCGTAATAGTAGCAGCCTTCCTCTAAGTTATTGACCCCAGAGACAGCGACAAATGTTTCAATTAAGCTCACATCGAAATAATCGGGAGAGTCATTAAATCCTTGTTCGATATAGTGTTGGGGCTGGTAGGTGAAATCCAATAGGGCTTTGAGTTCTTCCAAGGTTAGATTGGCTCCATTGTAAGCCCGAGTAGAGCGCCGTCTAAGAATTGTCTTTTCCAGTGCTGATGGGGCTAATCCTGCGGGAGAGATTCCACCCCAATCGATGGGTGGGGTAACGGTTGAGACTTTAGTACAGAACGGGAAGTTGTATTTATCGTCTTGTTGTTGTGCGGTTTGCGAACTCGATGACTCTTCGTCTAGTTCCCACTGCCTCATCTCCGTAATCTGGGTAGCGTGGTGCAAGTAGCCCAGTAATTCTCCATCTGGAATGTCTGGATAGTGAAGATGAGTGGTTGAGGGCAACACGGTTGGGCAAGGCGGGAATTGTTGTCGTGGATTGAGTTTATCGGCCAGAGGTACGATCGCGATCGTGCTTTCTTGGTCGGGATCGAGATAAAGTAGACTGTTGACCAACTCATCCGAGAAGCCCCCAATCATGTGCGGGCGGTAGTTCGTGAGAGCGCAGGCTAACTCAATGTTCCCCAGCAGATGACCCGTATCTAAAAAAATTCGTCGGTACGCCCGATCCTCATAGCGCCATGCCGAACGATAAAAGACGGCTGTAATCACAATGGCGATATCCGTACTCCCCAAAACGGGATGCCAGAAACAGGCGTCTTGCAACACGGACCAAACCTCACCTTCCCAAAAGTAAGCGAGAGAATGAGTGAGAGACTGATAGTTGTAGAGGCCTGTGGGCAAACAAGGCGTGCCACGGGACAGCACATAAACTTCCGCTGGGTACAATCCACCCGCAGAGGGCGCAGCCCGTAAATACACAGGCGGCCCCATCATCGTCGGTAGCTTCGCCGTTAAGCCATAGCTGCAAAATAACAGCCGCGACAACCGCTGCCAGGTTCGATCGGGTTCTTTGGTAAAGGCTTGGGGATCTTCTTTTAAATACGGCTTGAGGTCAAATTTAGCTCCGACCTTGTATTCTTTGAAAGGTACGGGTTGATTATTCCAGTCCAGTCCCCTGTTTTTGGATGCGATCGTCTCTGGATAGTACTTGGTGCGCTCGTGGTAGTGCTGAGCAATGGATAAATGCGGGTTTGACATAGTAATATAAGACGTTTCCGCTTGACTTTCATCTTGACATCCCCAACCTTCAACTTGTCATAAATTCGATAGATGTCGATGAAAAAATACTAAGTAATAATGACAAGTGCTGGAAGAAGCAGCGTTGCTACCATAACAAAAATTTTTGTCAAGAATAAGTAAAGCTACAGTATTAAAAATTTACAATTATTAAAAAAACATTATAACAAATGTGCTTTTTGCTACACGGATTTACCCTAAAAAAGGTGTGAAACCTTACTTAGTATAAATACTTATTGATATTTGGAAGTGACTAGCAGTCTAGAAGTCGGCAAGAGTTCTAGAGTAAAAGGGCAGATGAAGAAGATGAGTGGAGCAGAGCTACTGGCTCTATATGCCAGTGGCAGAAGAGACTTTAGAGACGTAGATATCAGTGAGGCTGACCTATTCGAGGCCAATTTGCAAGGAGTTGACCTTGCAGGTAGCAATCTGAGAAAAGTCTACCTGCCATACTCGAATTTGCGTCAAGCTGACTTGCAGCAAGCTCAACTTCAGTCAGCTCAGTTGAGCGATGCTCAACTCTATCAAGCCAATCTTTCTAATGCAGATCTCCAGGACGCGAATCTATTTAGAGCTGCACTCCGTCGTACCAATTTACGGGGCGCAAATCTAGAGCGAGCTAATCTTCAAGGAGCGGATCTGGGCAACGCTGACCTCACCTGTGCCAATTTAAAAGATGCCGACCTCAGTCGTGCCAACTTGAACAAAGCGAACCTCACCAAAGCTCAGTTGAGCGGCAGCAACTTGTTTCGCTCTCAGCATGCTGACCTCTCCAATGCCGACTTGGATGGTTCAACCATTTATCCCGATGGACACCGACTAGATAACTCCCAACCCCATGAGGATGAGGAGTAACGTTCTCCTTAAAGGAACCAATGTCCAATATATAAATGAGCGACTCGCAACTCTCAACTTAGATTGGTATCAGACGATCGCGTTGTTGCACGCGGCTGTTGTCTTCTGCGCCGGAAGTAGCCCAACCAAATTCCACCCGCTAATACAAGGAGATAAGGACTGTAAGCAATCAGCCAAATTCCCAAGCGAAGTAAACCTGTCGTGAATTCACCTACTGAATGAGTGGCATTGTTCCAAGTATCTTGAACTTGTAACCCCAGAGGTGGCTGTGCAGTGGTAGTAGAAATAGCAGCTTCTAACTGTAACGCGATCGTAGAGTAGGCTACCCGATTTGCTAAATTTTTGAATTGGGCATCAATTTGCTCAATCGATTGCCGAACATCGCTGAGTTCTTTGGCAACTTTGAGCACATCACCAACCGAACCCGATCGCTTCATAATTTGCAGTAGTGAAGATTCAGTTTGCCGTAAATTTCGCAATCTTGCCCGGATATCTACGAGTTGATTGGTGACATCTTCCGCACTGATCTTGCGACGTTGTACGCTGCCCAGTTTGGCAAGAGCATCTAGCGTAGGTTCTAGCTTCTCTTGCGGCACTCGGATTTGCATAGATGCCGTTTGACGGCTGCCGTTTTCAGGTTTATTATCCTGTAGCCCAAGGACATCTCCCTGCTGCTGTTTAACAATATCTGAGGCTTTTCGTAGTGAGTCATCCATCGAGTTGACGACAAGGGCAATTTCAGCCATTTTGACAAGTTGAGGGCGAGACTGCGGTACGTCATTGGTTGGTTTAGAGGGTTGACTGGGTACCGCGTCTCTTGTCACACTGGCTTCATTGGGTGCTTGTGATACTGAGGATTTGAGTTGCAGCGATTGCTCGGAAGCACTACAACTTGCTAAAACAAGGCTACCGAGCAAGGTTGTTAGGACTAAAGTGGGTTTGAGCAGGGAATGAGTCGAATAGTTCATGGCATACCCTTCAATGTTTTTTGACTCAGCGGAAATGGGTATCACTAGGGTGCTGCTAGTTATGCAAGAGGCAAATTAACGGCTATTATGCCCCAATTCAAGATAAGCCTTGAGACAGTTGCAGTTTAAGTAACACGGGATGTAAACAAGAGCTAATGTAAGTGCGATCGCTTAAACTCAAAGGCACGACAAAACAACGGTCATTTGCGCGGATGGGTAGGTGTTTTTAGTAGAGGTGACTCATTTAACGCTCAATGCCTTTTATTGTCAGGGTTTGCGCGTTTTGAGGCGATCGGGGCTTCCGCGCAACTCCTGAAAACATTGATATGAAGGGATTTTAGCTGATTTGAAGGGTTGACTCTTGTGCGATCGAAGAGCTGAAATGGTATATTGAGGAAGTTCCGCGCAACAGCACCTTGATAACTGCATATAGTATGGGTTTCAGGTACCCGCGTTTGAAATCACCTTAAATCCCTATCAGGGATTGAAACAGGCAGCGCTCGTTTCCCCGCAAAGATTTCTCCAGATTTGAAATCACCTTAAATCCCTATCAGGGATTGAAACTAAATTGAAATCTTGAGGGGCAACTGCAATCTTGTTTTTGAAATCACCTTAAATCCCTATCAGGGATTGAAACATTGTGGATTGCAGACATACATTGCACATTCATTTTGAAATCACCTTAAATCCCTATCAGGGATTGAAACGTTGTGCCTCGCATCGAAGCCGCTGGACGGGCAAGTTTGAAATCACCTTAAATCCCTATCAGGGATTGAAACAATGCCCGACCCTAACGCGCTGCCAGCTTCGGCTCCGTTTGAAATCACCTTAAATCCCTATCAGGGATTGAAACGCGTCACTGGAAAAAGTCTGCGAAGTGCGGTCGCTTTGAAATCACCTTAAATCCCTATCAGGGATTGAAACCACCAAGACTGGACTCCAAGCTTTATCCCATCGCGTTGAAATCACATTAAAGGGCGAAGCATTTGTGGATAAAAACCCTGGTTTCAGCGATAAAGCCGGGCACAAATGCTTCGCCCCTACAAAGCTTCAGGAGATGTGGGTAATGCATAAGCTCCAAAATTGGGGAGCTGTTGGGCGAAAATCGACATAGAGCTACTGAAATGCGATCGCTTTCGGCTCTATCCTTTGATGCTATGCGATCGCATTTTTTCGCTTGCCCAGTAATTTTAGTGTGCGCGGTTTCTC
>DATNPC010001088.1:0-2477 GCA_036703375.1 Allocoleopsis sp. | reverse complement strand
TTAACTATCTCATAGTCAGATTCGTTTTTTTTGACTTGTTCAATTAAACTTGATGGCAACAATTCCTTGAGGATTGGCAACCAATAATTAAATGTATCATTAGCTGTTGACTCACTCACTCCAAACTGGATGCCCATAAGTTGAAATGTCGTCAGATGTCTGAGATAAACTAAGGTTAAAATAATTGGCTCTTGGAGAGATAGTTTAGGTTTGCGACCACCGCCTCTGGAGATAATTCTAATTTTCTGGGATTCTAATAACGCTTGTTTTTTTGGTGTAATTGTTCGGCATTATACAATAATACTTTTAACTCAGGATAATCCAACCCAATTAATCGCTTGGTTTCTTGAGGATTCGCTTCAATGTGTTCAAGTATTGAACTCATATTTTTTTAACAAAAAAACACTCTTGTATTCTTTTATCACAAAAAATTACTATTTCGGAGATGTCTAAAGCGTGAGATTCATGACCGCTATCGATAAAATTCTCAAACTGCACTTCTTCAATCCTAAATAAAGGGCGATGAGTGCCATTTTGGTGATTGTAGTCGTGCATAATCAGCAGCATTGAGAGCAGATCGGTTTCTACGCTGGTGTCAGCCGTATGACCGATAAAGTCGTATTTCGAGGCAATTTCATTCAAAATGTTAGGAATGGGGGCTTTCGATTCATACCCCCCATACGACCAAATGAACTCTCCTTGAATCATCAGTTCTAGCGGCTTGAGTTGGGGCAATGTTTTCTTGTTCGACCCTGGTAAAATAGTGCAACCTTCGCGATCGAATTCAAGGGCGTGAAATGGGCAAACGACTACACTCGTTTTATCGTCTCGCTCCTGACACCAGCCTTCAGATAGCATTGCTCCCATGTGCGGACAGGCGTTGGGTAAAGCATTGATTTTGCCGGTTCGATCTTGCCAAAGAACATAGTCTGTACCGTAAAGGGATACTTTTCTCGGCTTGTTAACATCCAGCATCGACTTGTGCGCCAATAGCCAAGGCGCACCCTCAAGCATAGACATGGGTGTTTGACTCCTGATTTATTAAATTGACGTGAGTTCTTGCCGCACCGATCGCATTACCGGAGGTGCTGTTTTTGCTGGCATCCAGAGGGGTGCCAGCGTGAGTTTAAATGGGAAAAAGTTTTTGTTTTTCTGCTTCTTCGAAATATGACAAAATACTCGCGATTGCCTTGACAAACGCGAACGTTAAGCTAAATCCATGGACGCTGCAACACCAAACAACGCATCTCTACGCCGACAGCCCAAGCAAAAGCGTAGTCAACAACGAGTCGAACGCATTCTGGAAGCGGCGGCTGAGGTGTTTGCTGAGGTGGGGTACGAGGCAGCGACTACCCACGCGATCGCAACTCGTGCCAAAACCGCGATCGGTTCGCTTTATCAGTTCTTCCCAGACAAGCTGACGATTTTCCATGCTCTGGAAGCACGCCACATGGAGCAGGTGAAAGCCATTCACTCTGAGTTAATGACGCCTCAAATGGCGCAACTGCCTTTAGAGCAAATGGTTCAGCAGATGGTGAAAACGTTTGCTGTTTATTTCGAGCATCCGGGGCCAAAAGTCGTCTACATTCAGTACTTCGTCGCCCCGGAGATGTTTAAGTACTTTGACGACAGTTTTACTCAGGGACTCATCAAAGAGTTCGCGACGCTGTTACGGTTGCGAAATTCTGCGCTGAGTCTAGAGAAAAGCGAACTGTTAGCTGAAGTTTGCCTTCAGTGCTATAACTCCCTGCTGTTGGTGGCATTGCGTAGCGATTACCCAAGGGGTAGCGCCAAAAGCAATCCCATGCATCGCCAGCAGCTTTACGAGGAGATGCAAGAGCTGTTGGTAGCTTACTTGCGCCCTTATGTTGGGGATGAGGTGCGACACAAGGATGAGCAGACTCTCGATCGAGCAGGCATCCCTGACAACAAGCTTTGCCAGAAATACCAACTCTCTCCACGTCAGTGCCAAGCTTTAATGCTTTCGATCGCGCAGGGAGGGCTGACGATTCAGAATTTTTCGGAAATTTGCCCGGAGACTTCCCGGCGAACGCTACAGCGCGAGTTGCGAGGAATGGTGGAGAAACAGTTGCTGATCGCGGAGGGAAAAACCAATCGACTCTACTACCGCCTCAATCCTCAATGGGATTAACTTGCGCCATCTTGCGACAAAGCTGAGACAACATTTTTGATAAGCTAACAGGCATTCAATGAGAGCATGAGCAAATTTTTGTACCTCTTGTGGGATGGGCCGGAAAGCCCGTCCAGTGTATTCAATTTAAATGCGCGACAGCTCATAACGCGATCGCACCACAAGGCTAAGAGATTTCCACGCAATTCACTATCCATTCTTGTGAGGTAGGCATCTTGCCCACACGACAAGAGGCAGGCGAGACGCCTGTCCCAAAGAACAAGAAGGGTCAAATTGCTTGTTCTTGTCATGTCATCTGTCTGAGGATAGATTAGTGTGAATAACT
>DATNPC010001087.1:0-7396 GCA_036703375.1 Allocoleopsis sp. | reverse complement strand
ATAACTATGGTTCAGATAATTCAAGCTAGAGATATAGACTTACACTACTTAATCGACAATTTTGGTCTTCAACTCGTTCAGGATGACCAATTCTTCCCAGAGTGGCAAGAGAACCTACCAGAAATCACGGACTTAGACAAGCAACTTTTAGATAAAGTAAAGGCGGGTTATTTTAATCTCCTTAATTACCCGCCTCTTTTAGAAGATGTTATTAGAATGGCAATCCTAGACCCGATCCTCTTCATTGGAGATTTTTATTTAGCTCCCTTTTATGTGAAATCTGAAGAACCTGTAGCTATTGCGGTAGAAGATGAGGGAACTTTGGTCAAAGGAAGAATTGATACATTAGTTTTAAAAGACCAATTTTGGGTCATGGCAATTGAATCCAAAAGAGTATCATTTTCCATAGAAGCAGGACTCTCGCAGATTCTTACTTATATGTTGGCAAACCCCCATCCCGAAAAACCAAGTTTCGGCCTGATTACTACAGGTGGGAGTTTCATCTTCATCAAATTGGTTAAAGACGAAACACCACAATATGCCACATCTAATATTTTCGATATTCGCAATCGCGGCAATCAGCTATACAGCGTCCTTAGTATCTTAAAAAAACTAAGTCAAATAGTTATTAGTGATTAACACACTCATCACTTTTAAGCTGGTGATTTATTTCTGTCGCGTTGCAAGAGTTACCACCCACTTCTTCAGGATAGGCTAAACTCATCTTGGTACTGCTACTTGATTGAGTAACGAAGAAATAACAGCATCGATTTGTATGCCATCTAGCTGCGCTTCTGGTTTGAGAATGAGACGGTGGCGCAACAAAGGCGGCGCAACGGCTTTCACATCATCCGGGGTTGTATAGTTACGACCATCTAGCCAAGCGTAGGCTTTACTCGTTTGCAACCAAGCGACTGCTGCCCGAGGGGAAGCGCCTAGCGCTAAGTCGGGGTGTTGGCGCGTGCGCTGTACTAATGCCAGCAAGTAATCCAACAGCTTCTCTTCCACCTCAATCGCTTGCACCGCTTTACGAACGCTGACAATCTGTTCTACAGTTGCGATCGGTTTAATACGAGCCAAGTCCAGGCGCTTGGCACGAAACCCAGCTTGAGCATTCAGCAACATCTGCTTCTCTGCGGCTGAATTCGGATAATCTACAACTAATTTAAATAAAAATCGGTCTAACTGAGCCTCTGGTAACGGGTAAGTCCCCTCAAATTCCAGAGGATTCTGAGTGGCAATCACCCAAAACAGTTCCGGTAGCAGCATCGTCTCGCCATCAAGCGTCACCTGCTGTTCTTCCATGGCTTCCAGTAGGGCTGCCTGGGTTTTTGGTGGCGTGCGGTTAATCTCATCAGCCAGCAACACTTCGGTAAACACTGGCCCTTTCTTGAGGGTGAAATTGCGAGTATTCAGGTCAAAAATATTCGTGCCTAGAATATCGGAGGGTAAAATATCCGGAGTCAATTGAATCCGTCGAAAATCCGCCTGAATCAGCGTTGCCAGTACCTTAACAAGTAGGGTTTTTCCCGTTCCGGGCACTCCTTCGACAATCACATGTCCTCCACTCAGCAGCGCCACCAGCAACTGCTTCACCAAGGTAGATTGACCGACTATTATCTTGTCTAAGGTTTGGCTGAGGCGGTTAAATACAGCGTTGGCTTCGCTCATAGGAGTTTATCGATCTGTCCGATACGAGGGGAGATAACGACGGATTTTCTCCCAGTTGTCCAACCAGGTTAGCAATTCTATCTCGCTCATTCGATGTTTTCGAGATTGTGCTTGCAGTAGTTGTTCGAGTTCAGTTGCTGGACGCCCTGTTTGCTGAACCCAGGCACTTACCAGGGATTGACTATCGAGCGGTATGTCTCCTAAAAAGAGTGCTTTTTGGAGTTGCAACTGTTCTTCTTTACCAACAACCTCTAAAACAAACTCGCTGCTGTTGGCTTTTTGCAAGACACCGGCTAGAGCCTGAATGTAAGCCTCACTATTGTCAACTACAGGTGCTGATAAGGTCAAAGGCTTGCCAAAGCGGCGGTTAGCAGCCCAAATCGCGATCGCGAATATAAGCAATCCCTGAACGAATGCTGGAAACAGGGGTGTCTTAGCGAGATAACTGGACACGCTTTGGCCACTCTCGCGTTTAATCACCTCTACATCTTTATAGCGGTGGATGTATTCATCAACCCATACTCGATTCTGGCTCGAAGAGTTTTCCTTCGCTCCCTCTGGCGTCACAAGTCGTGCTAAAAATTCATAGTTACCCGGAAAGTCCTGATAGGCATTGGCAGCAAGATAGGGCGTAGTGGAGTAAATGACTTTCCCCTGACCCATACTTTCTTGCCACACAATTGCACCAAAGCGATCGCTTAAACGTTTTCCCTTATCCTTCCGGTGCCTTCTCGTCGTGTCAATCTTAACGGTTCCCGCTTCTGTAGAATGCCGGGTACTAAAGGGAGCTTCTGTAACTGCATCGCGAACTCCCAAAACGACTAGAGTATTGCCACGTTTAACCCAGTTCTCTTCGTTGGAAGACAGGTATTGAAACCCCAAACCACTGTTGACACGCAAGAGAGTAATCGGGTGTTGAGCATCTTTCCCCTCAGCGAACTCTTCAAACGGTTTTTGCCAACGCCGAACAGGTGTCCCTCGCTGTTCCATGAACGCATACCAAGCCCCATATCCATCTGGAGCGCGACCATAGGTAGAACCGCTATTCACTTTTTGGTTAGCTGGAGCAGCTAGAATCGTGATGAGGACAATCACCCCAATTGCGATCGCTCCAAACAACCATAACCGTCGCTGTGAGAGTTTCATAACGCTTCAATGTCTCGATAAGCTTGTTGGCACTGGTCGAATACAGAGCGTGAAGCCTCAGCCTGACTGAAGCATAGTTGCTGGTGGGTGACGAGCAGGGTTTGGTAAGGTTTGGGTTGGGGTAGCTGCTGGATAAGTTGCAGATATTCTCCATCCGTGCGGCTGGATTGGTGAGGGGCAATGCCACTATCATTGAGTCGCTGCAACATTGCCATATACAAGCACCGACAAGCTTCTCGGTAGTTTCCTTGCTGCTGAAATTTTGAAGCTCGCTGCAACCATACTGCTACAGATAACTCACTGCTTTCCGTTTTTGCAACTCGATCGGCTGGTTGTCTCAGTTGCTTCCTCAGGGAATAAATATAAGGGCGTAGCAACTGCCAGAGTTGCCAAATTATCCAGGTTAAGAGCAAAGCTATGGTTGAAAAAGCAACGACCTTGGCAATGAACTGGAGTATCGGCCAATCCCACCAAGAGGGTAGCGATATATCCGAAAAGGTTTGACTGGTTTTCAGCTCAAACCACTCCCAGACTCGTTGTCGTAGCTGTCCCAGCTGCCACCCTAAATTATTCTTCTCAAAGGCATTCGCAGGCATTGCTATACACCAAAAGAGGTGAGGCTATCTGATTGATGAAGCAATGCCAATCTAACGAGTTTGCCTGAATTGAGCAAGCCTACTCACTGCTCACTTTTACGTTTTAGTTGTAGGGGAGAAGCATTTGCGGGTAAAAACCTTGATTTCACCCATGTGTTAGAGCGTAAATGCTTCTCCCCCTCTGATTTATGCAAGAAACCACCATGAACTGGTGTTCATCACCAAGCTCGTGCGGGGCACCTACTTATTGTGCAACAACTTTTTTGCCAACACGTCGCGGTCATCTTCACTCAACCGATCCCAATCGAGTCCTCGTTGAGCGCTTAAGGCACGCAACTCCTGCTCTTCTTGCTCTGACTGGTCATCCCGACCTATCTCTCTTTCCCGACTCAGAGCGCGAAATACAGCGGACTTATCCTCTTTCGGTAGCTGCTTGACCAACTCGATTACTTGACTAACTGACAATTCTAACTTTGGCATGATTATCACCTCAACAGCTTATTAAATCGATTTTTCCCACAGTAATGTTCAATAGGTCAGCGATTATGGGCGATACAGTGCTCCCCAGCGTCTACAATGCCCTGGAGCGATCGCTTTTAGGAATTTTGATTACAGAACGCGATGATGTAAAGTGCATCGGTAAACGCGATCGCATTTTTTTCAACTCAGCCATTTAGACTATCACAAGCGCCAGCTCAGAACTCTATCCTAAAGGAGTAATAATGCTGTTTCCTTCTCCAAATGAGGAAGTACTATACCTCTAACAGCATTACTCATATAGCTTCATAAAATGGCATTTTGCAAGTTTGACTTTCATTATTCTTTCACAGGTAACGCTAATCAACCTCTAATTCTTTTTTTGCACGGCTTTATGGGTGATAGCCATGAATTTAATCCAGTTATCTCCTTATTGTCCGAGCAGTTTTCTTGTCTTACCGTTGACCTTCCCGGTCATGGCAAAACGAGAGTTCTGGGTGGGGAAGAGTGCTACACGATGGTCAATACTGCTCAGGGCTTGATTGACTGGCTAGACGAGTTAAACATTAAGCGGTGTATTTTAGTTGGCTATTCGATGGGGGGACGATTAGCGTTATATCTCAGCCTTCATTATCCCGAACGTTTTTCTAAGGTTGTACTTGAATCGGCTTCTCCAGGACTAAAAACCCAACAGGAGCGAGTAGAACGAATTCAACGAGATTTTGAATTAGCACGCAAACTAGAAAATACGGACTTTTCAACTTTTTTATCAAATTGGTATAATCAGCCACTTTTCACTTCTTTAACTCAACACCCTAATTTTGATGCTGTGATAGACAGTCGGCTACAAAATAAGCCGATTGAATTAGCTAAATCGCTACGTAATCTCAGTATTGGATGTCAGCCTTCTCTATGGGATAAACTTCAAGAAAGTACTACTTCTCTACTTTTATTGGTCGGTGAATATGATGCAAAGTTTATAGCTATTAACTCTGAAATGGTTAAACTATGCAAATTTACTAAGTTAGAAATAGTTCATAACTGCGGTCATAATATTCACGCTGAAAATTCCAAGCTATTTGTTGAATATATCTTAGAATTTTTAACATAAATTAACAGGAGTATTAATGTTTGATTTGAGCTGGCTTGATGCGATCGCACCAGCTCAGCTCATAGAGTATCTGGCAATAGAGGTTTCTGAGTTCGACGCTGCTCTATAGGGCATTTGTACAATCGACTAGAGTTGCTCCGTGCGTGCAGTGAATGTCCGCCAGGGTATAGCGATCGCAACAAGAGGGCGAGGCGGATTTGCATTGCATCATCGAATTGGCGCGGATCGAGTCCTGTCAGCGAGGTAATCTTCTCCAACCGATAGCTGAGAGTATTGCGATGAATTGAAAGCCGCTTCGCTGTTGAAGAGGCGCAACAATTTTCTAAGAATAGAACATCCAGAGTTTCCAGCAGATCGGGTTCTTGGTCAAGGGGACTGAGGAGGTGCTTCGCTAGCTCCATCTTGGTGCTTTCATCAGAGATACCAACAAAGGCGGCAATTCCCAGCTTGTCGAGGCAATACACTTGGTTTGGACCTTGAAAGCTACGACCCAGGTAGAGAGCAGCACGGGCATCTTGATAGGATTTGGCTAATCCCTGAAGTCCTGGGTGATGACGACCGATGCCAATGCTAATGTCAGCATTCGTGTCGCATCGCAAGCGCGTTAGGAGTGCTTTAGACGCTCGCTTCAAGGCGGTAAGATTTGCCCACGATAAGTTGGATTGACTGGATCGATCGTCGCAATCGGCCCAAGGCACTAAATCTGGGGTACTGCTTGCTTTCAAAACTGCAATTTCACCCTCGCCAATGTAAGCGCAGATTGTATCGTTGGGCAACTGAAAGAAGCTGACAAGGCTATCAATAATTAACTGTGCTTGTTGCCAAACCCTAGCTGATGTATGGAGAGAGGCGATATGTTGGAGTTCGAGATTGGCAGACGCCAAGATGTAATCGGTTGCGTCGATGAGAACCACAGCACGAGGTTTTGTTAGATCCATTCCCAAAATCTGACCCTGTCGTAGGATGTCGGACTCATCGGCAATTGAACCTCGCAGCAAGTCGTGAATAAACTTGTTCTTTAGTTCGTGCTGGTTGGGTAGCTGAGCTACAGCAGCGGTTTGATTGACGATCATCTCCACCAGCTTGTGGGTCAGACGGGGCGAAATAGCCTCACCACTATCTGATTGGGCAATAATTACCTCACCGGAACGCCCATCCCAGCGAATTGGAATCTTTAAGTAGGACGATAGAGTTCTGGGTTGACCAGCGTGACTATTCAGCTCGAAGGGAAAGTCTACCCAACTCCGTTCGCGGCTAGCGTCGTGAGTACGCGTGCTTTGTGCAATCGCCACTCCCCGAGCGTCGAGTACTACAACCCGCGTACACAGGAGTTCAGCGATACGCTCAGCAATCAGATTGGCAACCCGCTCAAACTGTATAGTCACTAGGGTCAAAGGATTACCTCCTTGCTTCTTTAAGGTTGGTTTTAGATGTCGTGGATGAGGCAGTTAACCTCTAAAGGAGGCGTTACGAATTTAGGACTACGCTCCGCTATGAGTCGCTTAACGTCTGGCGGAGAAACCTTCGATTCGGATATCGAGATATTGCTGCCAAGTAGGGCAGTAAATTAACCGCATGCCAATAGTCAAGAATGTGTTGGACATTTTGCCACTTACACCGCCGTGTAAACATCTTCCTTTTGCAAGAGGTCTACAGCTTGAGCGATCGCATCATCTGGAGCTATCCCTGTAGCTGGTTCAACGGTACGGTGACGATCGCGATCGAGGGGTGCCCAGCGCTCCGGATCGGATTGAGTAAAGAGAATCACGCTCTTAACCTGCAATGCTGCCGCTAGATGAGAAACTCCGGTGTCATTGCAGACGAGCAAGCACGCATCCTGAAGGAGAGTGGCTAAGGCACCAAGACTCGTGCGACCTGCCAGATTGATACTGGGAGCCTTCATCAGCGAAGCGACCCTCATACATAAATCAACCTCATGCTGGGAGCCAGTCAGGACGATACTGAGTCCTAAGTGAGCTAGAGCATCTGCCACAGCGGCAAATCTTTCAGGCAACCAGCAACGAGCAGGGGTACTCGCACCGGGATGGATGCAAACATACTTGCCTTTAATGAGATGGCGAACTTCGTCGATTTTACGCAGTTCTTGCCGATCCCCCTCATGGATAGGGAACTCTAACGCCTCGCCTTGGGAAGGTATTCCGAGAAACTCTAAAAGTCGAAGATAGCGTCGCACTTCTGATTCTTGGGCAAAGTAGGGCAGAAAGCGGCTTTCATCGGGGCAATATTGACCGGGGATGAAAAAACCTGCATTGAATCGAGCTCCTAACATTACGGTGAGTGGGTTGGTGATTAAACCACTGCCATGCATCTGGATTGCTAAGTCAAACTGCATTTCCTGTGTGAGTTGCAAGAATGCAGGAATTTTTTGTACTTG
>DATNPC010001086.1:0-3104 GCA_036703375.1 Allocoleopsis sp. | reverse complement strand
TCGGGGGGCTGGCAACCGAGTGCCGTTGGTCGTCTTAACCGGCCAGGGAGACGAGCAAATTGCCGTGGAACTGATGAAAGCGGGAGCCTCGGATTACCTTCCTAAAGGTAAGATGTCGCCAGAGACGTTGGCTCGCAGCGTGCGTAATGCCGTGCGAATTTACCGAGCAGAACAGGAAGCCGAACGAGCGACACAACGCTTGCGAGAAAGCGAAGAACGTTACCGTTTTGTGCTGGAAGGTTCCAACGACGGGATTTGGGACTGGGATATGCTAACCCACCAAATTTATTGCAACGATCGCTGCTATGAAATAAGTGGGCTGTCTCCCGATGAGGTAGAAGTTACCTACGATTTATTTTTTCAAGTCCTGCATCCAGACGATCGCTTTAGAATTAGTCAGGCTGTGGCGGCTCATTTGGAAAATAATGTTGAACTGGATGTAGAATTTCGCCTGTTGCATACCTCTGGAGAATATCGCTACTGCATTGCTCGTGGCAAAGCCCAGCGAGATGTCAACGGACAACCCTTCCGCATGTCTGGGATAATTAGTGATATTACCGATCGCAAACGGGCCGAAGAATCGCTGCGCTTTTTAGCGGAAGCGTCGGCTTTACTTTCGGCGTCGCTGAACTACGATAAGACGTTGGAAAATCTGGCAAGATTGGCAGTGCCTGTGCTTGCGGATTTATGCGTAGTGGATGTGATTGAAGATGGTGCCGTGCGCCGGATGGGCATTGCTCATGCCGATCCCAGCCAACAAGAGCAGATACAACAATTACGCTACCGCTATCCACCCGATATCAAGGGCAATCATCCTGCTATGGAGGTGTTGCGTACTGGCATCCCCAAACTCGTACCAAAGCTCACTGACGAAGAGTTAGTCGCTGCCACTCAGGACAACGAACACCTAAAAATTGTGCGAGAGATGAGCTTTAAAGCTTATATCGTTGTACCGCTATTGGTACGGGGGCGAGTTCTGGGTACGATTTCGTTAGTGTCTACTCAAGAGGGACGTCGCTACGGGGCAGCTGACTTAGCGCTAGCAGAAGAACTGGCTCGTCGTGCCGTGTTATCGATTGAAAACGGTCAGCTGTATCGCGAGACTCAGGAGACGAGCGAAAACCTGCGTCAGGCGATTTTAATCCTAGGAGAGCAACAGCAGCAACTGCGAATCTTACAGCAGTTGACCAATTTACTCAACCAGCGCCTGACAGACTTACCGGGTTTGTTACGGGAGATGGTCAAAGCCTTAGCAGGAGCGATTCCCGGTTCTCAGTTTTGCTTCATCATGCTCAACAATCCCCAATGCGATGGGTTAGTGTTGACGGTGACAGCCGGTAGCGCGACGGAGAAGCTACGGTTAGAAGATGCTTTCTGCCCCAAAACTGGGCTGCTTTCCCAGGTATTTTTGACTGGCGAATCTCAGCTCATCCAGGGCAGCGATTGCCACTCGCCCCAGTTAGAGGAGGTGCCTGCGGCAATTTATGCTGTCGCGATTGAGTCAGTGGAAGCAGGACGCTTGGGCATCCTAGCGATTGGGAATTGGGAAGATGAGAAAGCGTTTGATGAGGAAGATCAAAATCTCCTCGTGGCCGTGGGCGAACAAGCCGCGATCGCGATCGATAATGCCAGAATGATTAAAGCCTTGGAAGAACAGGAGGCACGATTAGAACGTCAAAACGAGATACTCGCCGCTCAAAACCAGGAACTCGAACGACAGCGGCAGCAGCTTCAGTTACAGAACCTTCAGTTGTTGGAAGCGGCGCGGTTGAAATCTCAGTTTCTCGCCACCATGTCTCATGAGTTGCGGACGCCAATGAATGCGGTAATTGGGTTTTCTCAACTGTTATTGCGTCAGCGGCAAAATCCACTAACGTCGCACCAAATCGATATGGTCGATCGCATTCTCAACAATGGCAAGCACCTCCTGGCGCTGATTAATGAAATTCTTGACTTGTCTAAAATTGAGGCAGGGCGTCTGGAGTTGAAACTAGAATCCTTTAACCTAGAGGCATTAGTCAGAGCGACTACCGATGAACTGCGGGCTTTAGCAGATGAAAAAGGATTGCCGTTGTACGTCCACACCCATTTAGAAAATCCTATCGCGCTCAACGACAGCATTCGCTTGCGGCAGATTTTAGTCAATCTCCTCTCCAATGCGATTAAGTTTACCGAAAAGGGTTCTGTGGAGGTGGACGTGCAAGAACTCAATCGCGAACGGTTTGCGATCGCAGTTAAGGATACAGGAATTGGCATTGCCGAGGATGAATTGGAGCATATTTTTGAGGAATTTCGCCAAGTCGATCAAACCCTGACTAAAAAATACCCCGGTACGGGTTTAGGATTGGCAATTACAGAATCCTTAGTGAAGCTCATGCAGGGTAGTATTACAGTCGAGAGCCAGCTCGGACAAGGGTCTACATTTCGCATTGAATTACCCAGATTCGTACAGCCCTCGACTCAGATCGTGCATCAGGCGATCGAGCGCGCTTCTTTTTTAAAATCTGAAAAACCCGAAAATTCTATATTACCGTCTCCCTTCAAAGATTCTCAAAAGGTGAGGCGAATTTACTAGTCAGTTGTTGGTTGTTAGTTGTTCGTAAAAAATACGAATAGTTCCTAACTCTTACGTTATCCTCCACTGAAAAGACAGGGGATGAGTTAATGGTATAGCAAAAGGAAGAATCAGAGGGGAGAAAACAGAAGGATGATTACTGATACGTAGTTGTTTTAATCGAGGTCTAATAAATATAAGAGTTGACAAACTCAATAAAATTAGAGATGGCGTCTAATTGTTCTTGATTGAGAATTTCAAAATGAGATTGATAGTATCCATCCCTCTCTTCAAAAGCATAAAATAAGGAATTTAAACTATTCGAGTTTGAAGCTTTAGGTTCTTTTATGCTCCAAACCATATAGGCGGGAATATAATATCGAAATCCTTTGACATCTAAAAAAGAGAAGATGTCATGAAATTCCACGATCCACTCATCTGGCACCTCTTGCCATTTGGTATCTCGATCCATTTTTTGACCAATTTTCTTAGCCTCTGCAAGACTATGCCAGTCATCAAGGGCCCGCGCAGCATGTAGTGAAATCCCATC
>DATNPC010001085.1:0-3005 GCA_036703375.1 Allocoleopsis sp. | reverse complement strand
GCTGCTCTGATGCATTGTGCCGCGTGCGCCACCAATCTCAATGCGACCAGCTCGATCCCAGTCTTGCTCGTCTCCCATGCCGTTAATGACAGGATGGATATAGCTTTGTGGCTGATGGTCTCCCCCAGCCTCATGACTTTCTACGGGTTGCTTGAGATTAGCAGGAACAGGTTCGTTCAAGCTGATGTAAATGGCACTCAGGTGTTCTCGAAATAATTGGTCAAAGATGGCATCCTGATTGGAGGAATGGCCTTCACCGAACCACCAGAACCAGTCTGACCCTTCAGCCGCGTACAACGCTTCCCAAACTTCCGGGTTATTTTCTGGTGTCGCTTCTGGATGATTGGCTAAAACAGCCCTGGCTTGCGAGAGTAAGTCCCAAGCGCGATTTTTGGCGGGGTCGCCAATCCAGGTGGTGAAGCTACCATCGACCCAGGAACCGCTATGCAACTGGTTCGCGGGAAGAATTTCGGTTGGGGGGAACTGTTCGACGTATTCGCTCACTGTTACTAGCTGGATTTCGGGATGGTCGCTGAACATTTGATAGAGCGTTTCCAAGAAGGGGATACCATCTTGGTAGTAGTGTTCCCAGCAATTTTCGCCATCAAGCGCAATGGTAACGAGCCAAGGGTCTTCGAGTGACGTTCCACCGCCTTCTTGACGGGATTTGAGAGAACGCGCGATCGCATCTAGATGGCCGACTAAATCGGTGGCTGCCTGTTTTGGCTCCATCGCTCCATACGTAAAGCCAATTAAATCGGATAAGCGATGGTCTCGAAATACGATCGCAAGAGAACCATAAGGCGTTTCCAGGCGATAAGGACGGTAGAGTAACTCTGGGTCGTAGACATTGCCCGCCTCATCTCGGTGGAAAAAGTACTTCAGCGTAGACCCTAACACCGCTTCATCTGAGCAAATCCACTCAAACCCCTGTTGGGCAATGTGGGGAAGAATTTCAGGACTGACGGATTGCTCCGAGGGCCATAAGCCGCGTGGTGTCCGACCAAATCGATCTTGATACAAGTCCCAAGCTTTCTTGAGATGCCGGGGAATGTCTTCTTCCCACTGGAAGCGATATTCTGGTAACTTCATGTGGGGGACAGCCCGCCGTCCAGCATCTGTATCTGCCAGTAAGGGTAGAATCGGGTGAGTGTAGGGCGATGTCGTCACTTCTAGCTGACCCGTATTCTGCATCTTCCGATGCTGAGGGATAATGCGACTGAGGATTTCTCGCTGCTTGGAAAAAATCCGTTGGCGATCGCTTAACGTAAAGTTCCGCCCCTGCTGCAACCATCCGGCAATTTCGGGGTCATCCCAAAATAGCGGGTCAATCCAGGCAAGATTGTGCCAGGCCAGCAAGTCGCTGTAATCTTGGTCAGTCCAATTATCTAGACACCACTGTCTCCCTTTGTCCTGACGCAGCCAGTACAATTCGCCATAGCGAGGGTGAGGGTCAATTAACGTGTGGTGATTGGCGTCAAAAAAATGCTCGATAATAAACTGTTTGTGCTCGCTGCTCAGCTGCTCGGTGGGGGTTAGCGTGACGGCGAGATAGGGGTCAAAGGCATTGCCAGCAATGTAATCTTCTAGTTGCAGAATCAGTGATGGAACTAGATTCACGGTTTGATGCAACTTAGGATAGCGCTCCAGGAGTAGCACTAAATCCAAGTAATCTTTCGTTCCATGTAGCCGTACCCAAGGAAGACGATACTGCCCTAGAGAACCGGAACCATTGTCACGGCATTTATACAACGGCTGGTGCTGATGCCAGATAAAGGCGACGTATAAAGGATAAGACATTGTTGAGAGTTAAGAGTTAAGGGTGAAGAGTTTAGCGATCGCATTGAAGGTAGCCACCTTAAAACTCTATAACCCTATAACTCAAAACTCAAAACTCTTAGAAAACCTGCTCAACCTCAGCAATTTCAGGGATGAATTCACGCAAGCGCCGCTCAATTCCCATTCTCAGCGTCATGGTCGAGCTGGGGCAAGAGCCGCAGGCACCTTGAAGCCGCAGTTTGACAACAGGGCCATCTAACTCAACGAGCTCAACGTTGCCGCCATCAGCCATCAAGTAAGGGCGCATTTCATCCAAAACTGTTTCAACGTTTTCAGGAGTGAGTGCTAGTGTTTCGGACATAGTTCACCTGGGAGATGTTTCGATTGAATTGCAACTATGTTCATCCTATACCTTAGGCGCAGTGAACAGTGAACGGTGACCAGTACCACTTTGAACTATGTAGGGTGGGCATTGCCGACTAACGCTCGCATCAAGTTTTCAAGTTCTATTCGGCAATGCCCACCCTACGATGATTGAGCAAGCTGTCAGACACAAAACTTATTATGAAGTTTGCACTTATTGTGTACTTTGCTGGTTTACTCGATCGATTTGAGTCGCAAAGTAATTTTCCTGATATTGCAACGATTTGGCTAAGGCTAGCCCTTGTTGAAAGGCGGCTAGTGCTTGAGGATACTTTTTCTGCTCTAGATAAATCTGACCCATTTGGTCGTAGGTATTCATTAAGGCGTAGTAATCGTAAGATTGCTGGGCTGACTTGAGCAGCACATCATAAACCTGTAATGCAAACTCCGGTTGGTTGTGAGCGCGGTACAGTGCGCCTAGCTTTTTTAGTGCTTCGCTGGCGTAGGCAAATTGCTGCAATGACCACGCTAAAGAATAAGCTTCCTGATAGGTTTGACTGGCTAAGTCCAGTTGCTTGAGGGCTTCATAGTCACCCGCGATCGCAATTTTGAGGGCTGGTAAGTTCGTATAATCTTTCTGATTCAGGTAAGCTTCGGCTAACCGTTGCTTTTGGCGCAAGGCATTTTCAGGTTTTTGCGCTTTATCGTAAATGTAAACGAGCTGTTGCAGATAGTTGACTTCACTGACGCGATCGCCTTTCGCGGTCGCTAGCGTTAATAATTCTTCATACGTTGCAGCGGCATTTGGGTAGTCGAACCACGCCATTTGAAGTTGGGCAATGGTTTTCAGCGTTTCCTCTTGA
>DATNPC010001084.1:0-10714 GCA_036703375.1 Allocoleopsis sp. | reverse complement strand
AGCTTTCGATTTGCCTGAATATAAAGTGTGTAGTCCGTGGGAATGGCTGCTCTACTTGGGATTGGGGCTACTGGCTAGCTTAATTGCGATCGCATATACTCAGGCAATTCAATTTGCTCAGCGCTGCTTTCAAGGCGAAGTTGCTGGATTAACTTGGCTGACATTACTGCCGAGAACTCTACATCCAGCCCTGGGAGGACTGTGCGTAGGAATTATCGCTTTACAATTACCCCAAATTCTCGGCATTGGCTACGGAACGCTAGAAGCCATCCTGCGAGATGGACGATTTCCTCTATCATTTTTAACTTTACTATTAGTGCTCAAGCTAATTGCAACGGCAATTTCTTTAGGCAGTGGTTTAGTTGGAGGTGTTTTTGCACCTGCGATGTTTATCGGAGCCTCATTAGGTGCAATTTACGGCAATGTTTTAGAGTTAATTTTACCGCCGGGATTAATTGAGATTGCGCCGCCACCGGCGTATGCCATGGTTGGTATGGCAGCGGTATTAGCAGCCAGTGTCAAAGCGCCTCTCACGGCAATTCTTTTACTCTTTGAACTGACACAAAATTATTTGATTATTTTACCGCTAATGGCTGCTGTGGGAGTGAGCGTTTGGGTCGTCGAGCAAATCAAATCGAGCCAATCGGTACAGGAGTTGAAGCCTCAGCAAATGGGGATTGATTTGGGGAAACCCAATGAGCTGGAGGTTTTGAAAGAAGTACCCATCTCCACCATGATGCAGGAGACGTATTTAACGCTATCCAGCACGATGCCTGTGTTAGAGGGGGCTTTGGTCATGCTGAATCGCAACTCGCGAGGAGCGTTGGTCTTCGATAAAGCCGAGCAATTAGTGGGAATTGTTACCTTAGGCGATATCAAACATCTCATTCTAGATGCCGAAGCGGAATCTGCGTCGGATGATTGGGTCGATCGCAAACTCGGTGAGATTTGTACGGATGAGATTTTATTTGCGTATGAAGATGAGCCAGTGACTAAAGCATTAGAACGCATGGCAACGCGAGATCTATTTCAACTTCCAGTTGTCGAGCGAGACAATCCTCGAAAAGTCGTCGGTGTGATCGAAAAGGAACAAATTGCGTTAGCAGGTAATACGGCTGTGATGCGAGAGGCACTGCGTCCTTATCTCGACCAGTTTTATCACCCGGAAAAAGCTCCGGCGTCAGGTGAGTCTTTATCTTAAAGTTGCAACAAATCGGATGACGGGGAGATGGGGAGATGGGGCGATGGGGAGACGGGGAGATGGGGAGACGGGGAGACGGGGAGATGGGGAGACGGGGAGAAAGATTTGTAGCAAGGATTTAGGAAATTGGTATGAGGTACTGACCATTGCTACTGCTTCGCGATCGCTTATGGAGATTGATGGAATAACGAACGATAAACGTCCCAATCTCCCGTACTTCAGGCGAGAGAGACGCCTCCATGTAATACGTATTGTTAATCACTACACGCGATTTTTCGTCAAAAATTCTATACTGGGAACCCTTATACGTAGTGGCGGTATCGAGTCAAAACTCATATGCCCGACAGGATAGACCAGAACAAAGATGCTTATCTGGGTCAAGGGATAGCCTTCCCCCTCAAAGTCAACGTTCAGGGCAGTGTACAGCTAAGTGCCACAACGCGGAATATCGAGGAATCCATCCTTCTGATTCTCCGGACTAATTTAGGGGAGCGAGTCTACCGACCAAATTTTGGCTCGCGATTATCGGAACTGGTGTTTGCCCCAATGAATATCCAGACGCTTCTCCTCATTCGACTGTACGTCGAGGAGGCGTTGGAAATGTGGGAACCTCGGATTGTACTCGATGCAGTGCGTACTGACCCCGATCCAGTGCGGGGTCGGGTCAACATTACTATTGAGTACCATCCCAAAGACAGTCACGATACGCGTAGCTTGGTTTATCCCTTTTACCTATTGCCTCAAGCAGAGTCGCTCGCTTAGTTGCTGTGGAATTTGATTTTTTACCTAACCTCCCTAAATCCAACCTTGATGACCGGACATTCAAAGACCTCGTAGACGAATGCCTGTTAAGGATTCCGCGCTACTGTCCGGAGTGGACGAATTACAACGCTAGCGATCCGGGAATTACCCTGATCGAACTGTTTGCTTGGCTGACCGATCAGATGCTGCTGCGGTTTAACCAAGTGCCTCGGCGAAACTATGTAGCGTTTCTCGAACTGTTGGGAATTCGTCTCCAACCGCCCACGCCAGCGCGAACCGAAATTACGTTCTACCTGACGGCCGCTTTGCCGATGACGTACCAAATTCCAGAGGGTACAGAGGTGGCGACGGAACGCACGGAAACCGAAGAAGCGATCGTGTTCACAACCGATCACCCGTTGACCATCGGTGTCCCCCGCATTCGCCATTTTCTCACCGCTGAAATGGTGGAAGAACGGCCGCAAATGCTGCGCGATCGCTTTACTAACCTCTGGACGCAAGCCGCCAATGGCAGTTGGGCGGGTCGAGAACAGACCGTATTTAGCGATCGCCCCGAACGCGGTAACTGTTTTTACCTCGTCTTTGACCCGGATCGCCCCTTAGAGGGTAACGTTCTCGCTCTCACCTTGCGAGGCAGGCCCGCAGGCTCGACCGGGATTAATCCCGATCGCCCGCCACGACGCTGGGAAGCTTGGAATGGCATCAAGTGGCAACCGATCCTGCGGCAAAATGCTGATGATGGGACGCGAGGCTTTAGTTTTGAGGATGCATCCCAGCAGCAAGAACTCAATGCCATGCGGGAAGCCGATATCATTCTGCATTTACCCCAATCTTGGCCAACTACCTATTTCTCAACCTACCAAGGGCGCTGGTTGCGCTGCGTTTACACTGAACCCCAAACGGGTCAAGCTGGGTATAGCTCATCCCCGACTCTCGTTGGACTAGAAGCCCGTTCCATTGGGGGCATGGTTAACGCGAGCCAATGTACGCTGGTTCAAGATGAATTGCTGGGAGACAGCGACGGCACGCCGGGACAAGTCTTTCAGCTCCAAACTGCGCCCATCCTACCTCGACTACCAGGCGAGCATCTCCAGGTGACGCCGCCGGTGGGATTGCCTCAAGTTTGGCAAGAGGTCACGAACTTTGCGGACTCTGGCCCGGAAGATCGGCACTACACCATTGACTCGCTCACCGGACAGGTGCAGTTTGGACCGTTAATTCGAGAGTCGCCGCAACTCAAAGAACAGACTCAATTTCGTGCCTGGGTACAACTGAATGAACCCGCAGTGGGAGAAATCGAGTCCGCCGCTGTGGAACTGATGGAACGGCAGTACGGGGCAGTTCCGCCTCGCGGGTCAACCATCCGGATGGTGGCGTATCGTACCGGAGGAGGTCAACGGGGCAATGTGCAAGCTGGGACGGTTCGCATCCTGAAAACCGCAGTTCCCTACGTAGCCAGAGCCATCAACCACGAAGCCGCCCGCAACGGCGCAGATGCGGAGTCCTTGGAAGATGCGGCGATTCGAGTCCCAAAACTGCTGCGATCGCGCGATCGCGCCGTGACGCCAGAAGATTTTGAACTGTTGACCCTGCAAGCCGGGAATGGGGCAGTTGCACAAGTCTGTTGCCCAGTTCGTCAAACGAAAGGCTCGACCAACGGAGTCGTCAATTTATTCATCGTCCCCCACGCGGATACCAGTGGCATCGAGCGGGGAGTCGGCATTAGCCCCGAGCAATTGGCATTGAGTCCGCCGTTGCAAGAACAAATTCTCGCGTATCTGGACGAACGACGGTTGCTTGGCATCCAAGTGCGACTCCAAGAACCCGACTACGTTGGAGTTGCGGTGCAAACCGAGGTGGGGCTAGAGCCAGAGTACAGCAATCCTCAAGCGCGGCAAGCTATTCTTCAGCATCTCCGGGTGAGTTTGTACCGCTTTCTCAATCCTCTAACGGGTGGCGTCCAGGGCAAAGGTTGGACATTTGGTTGTCCTGTCTATACCTCTGATATCATTGCCTTATTTCAGCAGACTCCTGGGGTACGGTATTTAGGGACTGTTCTGTTATTTGAGTTACGCAAGCAGGGACCAACTTGGGTGCGATCGCTTGCCTCTAATGGAGTGGTCGAACCCGGTTCGTTTGGTCTGATCTGTTCTTGGGCGGATGAGCGGTTACGTTCCGGTCATGCCATTAGTTGGATTAGCTGAGTTTGGTAATGGGGAATGGGGAATGGGGAATGGGGGTGATTACTATCAAAAAACTCAGTAAATTGGCATCAGCTACAAAATTTCCGTGTTGACTTTTGACTTGTCATGACTCAAGCCCGTTCGGTTCAAACGATTAGCCTTTTACTCACACCCATGCAGTTGCCAGAGGCGGCTCCCGCTCCGGCAACGGCGAGTACCGCAGCAACGTGGACGGCGGAATCGCAACAGGTCGAACTTCCACCCATCGTGAGTTTGGGGTTGTGTCCTGGCGAACCGAGCGAAATGATTGTCCAGATTAAAAACGAGAGCGATCGCTCTGTTGAGCTTGAGTTTAAAGTGGAAGGAGACTTTCCCTTACAGTGGTGTCAAATTGGTGGGGAAGGCAGCGAACTGCGCGCACGGCACCAGATGGATGCTGTTCTGTACTTCCAAATTGCGGCGGATTTTTTCGAGCAACACCAAACCCCGAGCGTGGGAAAAACCTTAAAACTTGACTATCAAGGTCAGCTTTACGTTTTCGCCACGGCTCCCGATACGGGACAACGGCAGATTAAATCCACTACATTTAATCTCTACGTTCGTCCCCGCAGTCTTTATCTCAATTTCCTGCCCTCGGTTTACCGGGAAGTAGACTTTATTGGTCGATTCTTAAAAATCTTTGAACAAGCGTTTGAGCCAGCCGTCCAAACTTTAGATACGCTGTGGGCGTACCTCGACCCGCTGACAGCTCCTCAAACCTTACTGCCATTTCTGGCATACTGGGTTGGCTGGCCGAGCGATGTTCCCTGGAGTACGCAACAGCAACGCCGCCTGATTCGTCACGCGATGGAGATTTATCGCTGGCGGGGAACTCGTCAAGGCTTGAGGTTGTATTTGCATCTTTACACGGGGTTACCCCTGGATGAGCCAGGAGTACCGGAAGCCGAAAAAGCGATCGCGATTCAAGAAATATTTAGCGATGGATTTATCCTTGGGGGAGCTCGCTTGGGGCAAGAAGCGATTTTAGGCGGCGGACGCCCTTACCATTTCATTGTGCGGTTGCGAGCGCCAGAACCCAAACGAATTGATGAGCGCTTAGTCCGTACAATTCTTGACCAAGAAAAGCCTGCTTTTTGTACTTATGACTTGTATATTGAGGAAGCACAAATTCCTGTTAGCAGCGTTCCCTAACAAAATCCGTTCCAACCAACTCTAAACATCTCAACAATCTGCCTTCTAATTAACTGAACCCAATACCATAAAAAACTCAGTCTCTCATTTTTTATTTTTAATTTTTAAGGTTTCAGATGCCTCGTTCCTTTCCGTTTCCCTTATTTCAATCCTTTGAGCGTCTTCTGATTACCGATGGTCTGCTCATGACCGCACAACGTTGGAAGAATGCTCACGATTACCATCGACGACGACAAAATTTTCATCACCAATCGCTGCATCAACCGGGTATTGTGTGCGGGTTAGGCGTGTCCGTGATTCCCGCACCGATGGATGTCGCGGCTCAATACCGAGATGGGCGCTGGTTGCAGGTGCAACCGGGAATTGCGATCGATTTGGTGGGCAACCCGATTATTGTGCCGCAACCCGAACGCTTTCGCATTCAATCCGAGCCACCTCCCGGCCAGTCGTTGCTGGTTTATTTAGTGGTTAGCTACGTTGACCCCGAGCAACTGCGCCATCCCGCTGGAAAAGAGACGGTTTGGGAACAGTTTCGCATTGTGGAAAAGACCAATCCCAGCGAACTCGATGTGGAATTGTGCCGCATCCATCTTCAGTCCGGCGAAGTCACGCTCCAACCTTCTGTTGATGTATTCGCTCCACGGATCAACGAGTTGGATTTTCGTTACCGACAGGCGGTACTCTCTCGACCGTTAGGCATCGTTCAGGTTGCACAAGTTACCTCAAACACAGAAGAGGAAAATGACATTGCCGCTAACCTGGTTCATCTGTTGGAGTCTGTTGTTGGACTCTATCCGGCTTTAGCAGGAGACCCCGAAATTGGGCAAATTCATCCCGACTCTCTCGCTCAATCCGATCTATCGAATTACGACCTCCTCTACCTAACCTGTTATCAATTACTGACATTTGAACAGCCCGTTTTAGACGGCTTGGGGCAGTATTTACGCCATGGGGGAGTGCTGCTAGTTGTCGTTGACTTCGAGGAGGTCGATTTAGATGAATTGTACGCTGTCAAACAAGAATTGCAGGTCGCCTTCGACAATTTGGGCAGCGAGGCAGAATTGGTGGCAATGCGTCAAGATTTAGAGGCTGAAATCGAAGCGATTGACGCGAACATCGATCGGCAAGTTCAAGAGATTGGCGATTCAATCAAAAACGTCGCCCAAATGATGGGTCATTCCTTAGAAGGTTCGGGTTATCTCGATCGCAAACATCCCTTACGGCTGTCTCCCTTTCTCTTCGCCCAATTTCCTCAAATTGAAGGTCAACCCGTGCATCTGTTGAACTGGGATGGGATTATCCTCATGGTCGGCAATCTGGCTGAAGCTTGGGGATTAGATGAGGCGCTGACGCTATCTAGAGAAACGATCCGAACGGCGCAAGAGATGGGGATTAACCTGTTGCAGTTTGCGTGGCGTCGCCATCAGCTAACGCAACTTCAGCAGTCTTCACCGCTTGCTGCCACCACCGAGGGGAGCCAAACCCTAATCCAACAAGTACCCGTCAGTGAGTCAGGGGTTTGAGCGGATGACCAAACAAATTAGTACCGATATTTCCACTCAAATCCTCCACTTCAAGCCCGGTGGTGCGCCCGCCACGTTTGAGGTAACAGTCTACAACGATAGCGATCGCTTTGCCGCGTTTCAGGTGGAGATTTCCGCAGCCGGTTCCGAGCCAACACTGGGGTCGAGTTGGTATCGCTTAGTTCCTGCCATCTCGTCAAAAATTCCAGGAGGCGATTCGACCCATTTCCAGGTTCAGATTTTGGCCGTTCCCCCCGTTCCCGGCGGCTTCACGGGCACGATGAATCTTACCGTGCGCGTCTTCTCCCTAGAACTCCAAGATGAAGACCGACAAATTCTCCGGTTGGTCGTCGAAGGTACGGGCGTGCTGCCAGCCAAACTCGAATTACCCGTGCGCCAGTTTCAGGGGTATCCCGGCGAGGACATTGAAGTATTGGTTGCAGTTGGCAACTCGAACCGTCAGGCGGTTGACCTGACGTTGCGCTTAAGCGGGGTAGAGATGAATTGGTTTCCGGATGGGTTTGAGAAACCGCTCCACATTCCCGCCGGGGGTCAGACCAAGGTGATGTTTTTGTGTCGGTTGCCTGAAGCGATTCAGGCACCTAGCCGAGTGTATCCCCTGACTGTGGAAGCGATTCAACCGCGTGCGATGCCCGTCCGCGCTCAGGCTACCTTGACCGTGCTACCGGCTGGCTATGTCGAGTTTCGTTGCAACCCGATGCGGCAACAACTCCCCATGCGCCCTCGCCGTTGGCTTAACCCGTCGGTAGATACGGCGACGTATGACCTAGAGTTGGACAATCAGAGCAACCTGCCACAGCAGGCCAGGGTCGAGGTTGACGACCCAGACGATAAGGGAGAACGAGGCAAAAAGCTGTGGCCGTGGAGTAGAAGCGATCGCAAAGTCGCCGCCAAATCAACCATTAACACGCTAGACCTCGTGCCGCCCTCCGCCAACTTGGACGTTGGGGAAACCGCACCCCTCACCCTGCTCGTTCGTCGCCGATTACCCTGGTTCGGCTGGCGGCGACGCCGATGGTTGCAGGCTAAAGCCATTATCTCCGACTCGCGTCTCGATCTCCGCAACGATACCCAAACCTTAGAACTGGAAATCCTGCCGCTCATCCCCTTTTGGTTACAGTTGGTGGGTGGGTTGTTAGGATTGCTGCTGTTTTGGATTTGCTGGTGGTGGCTGCAACACCAGGGGCATACCGGTCCTGTCACGGCCGTTCGGTTAAATGGGCGAGCCAATGAGGTAGTCAGCGTGTCCACCGATGGCACGATTCGCCGCTGGCAGGTTAACGGTTCTCACCTCATCCCGTCGGGAGTGTTGGAACGGGGCGATAAAGCAATGCGCGTCGTGCGCTACCGTCCGGTGAACAACGACGAATTGGCGGCGGGATTTGAAAATGGAGAAATCCAAATTTGGAATTTGTTGTTTGGCGAGCGACAGTCCTCCTTCGTTTATCGCAAAGACGATCGCATATTTGACCTTGCTTTTACTCAAGACTCCCGCTTTCTGTTTAGCGGCCACGGCAGTGGGTTGATATTCCAATGGGGCATCGAACCCGGCCAAGGTGCGTTAGTTCAGTCGAAGCCTGTGCGGGGGTTTAAAGTGAACTTTGCCATTCAATCGCTTGCTCTGCTGGGGGCAACTGATAGTGATTTAGCGATCGCGGGGCGTTTTAATCGACTCGTCCTGTTGAACTTAGCCAAGGAAACGTTCCGAGCGGTGCCGTATCGCCAGGGAGGATTCAACGACTATATCCTGAGTTTGGCAACCGCCAGTCAGCAACGGGAGTTGTTAGCCACGGCCGATAATCAGGGAACCATTGCCCTGTGGAATTTCAGCCGTTGTCTCGCCGATCCCAAAGTTCCATGCCAAAAGGTGGATGAGTGGTCGAACGGACACGGGGGTACTGCTGTTCGCTCCGTTGCTCTGAGTGCTGATGGTTGCTATCTCGCTAGTGCGGGCGATGATGGGCGAGTCGTGTTGTGGCCGTTGACCTCACAGGGGACTCGCAGCCCAGCCCAGATTGAAGGCAAGATGCTCTATCGGTCGTCATTACCGATTAATGCTGTAGACCTCATCCGTACCAAAGACCGAATTTTGGTGGCGAGTGGCGGTCAGGATTTCCAAGTTAGGTTACACAGCGTAGACCAGACAGCCGTGCAAGCAGGCGGAACCTGCGGCACTTTTGCTCAGTAAGGGCAAGGGCGACGGGGCGCTACCATTTTGTTTTTAGTTACTTCCTTCCCGGTTGAAGAGTACTTATTTTTTGAACAACCACAGAGGACGCAGAGGGCGCAGAGGTTTATAGGAGGTAGGGAATTTTAGGGCGAGAAGGGACGAGAAGGGAGTAATCGATCTCACGAATGCCATCAGCAGAATAGGATTAGGGGCAGATGACAGGCAATCAATTGAGTTCACAGGTAGGCAGGCAGCTACGTAACTCGCCAAGTTTGGGTAACTTGCAGCGGTTAACCAATGAGCAGCAGCAACTGTTGGCGTGGATGGCCGAGCAGGAGGACGGGGTCAGTGTAGCTGAGATTGCGGCGTGGAGCGGTCGCTCGGACGCCGAGGTGAGAAGGCTTTTAGCCGATTTGAGCCAGCAGAATTTAGTCCTCAATATGGGTGCTGACCGCTACCGTGCATACACGTCTCCCCCAGAGGAGCGCGCGTTCTCCGACCAACTGCTGCAAACCGTAAGCCCCGGTAAGCCGCTAGCCGTTATCCTCAACTCCTCCGGCAAGGATGCCGTGACTCCAGGCTCAACGTTTGAACTGGGGGTAACGGTGACGAACCGAGGCGCTCAAAGTGCCGTGGTTCATATTTTTATTGACGACTTGGCTCCTCTTTTGCGGCAGTGGTGCCAATCGAGCCAAGAATATCTCGCTCTCGCTCCCGAGCAAAGCGGCGAGGTGATTTTTCGCTTTGAGATACCCATTGATATCCTACCTGGCATCTTCCACTATCTCCTGGTGGTTGATGCGCCACAGCATTATCCAGAATATCCCCCAGCTCGATATTCACAAGAACTGGAAGTTTTGCCGCCCAGCCAAGACATCGTCAGGGCGAGCGACCCGACGTTCGTCGTGCAACCGCTTACCAGCTCGGCAAAACCGGCTATCCTGCAACCCGGTACCGTTCTGCAATTGCAAGTTTTAGTCTACAACCGCTCGGAACGGGTCGATCGCTTTCGCTTGGTTTGTACCGACTTCCCGAACACTTGGTACACCATTACCTACCCGCAGGATACTCAGGGGTTTGGTTTGGTGATGGAAGCGGACAGCTTGGGTCTCAATCCGGGCGATCGAGGACAGATTTTACTGCTGATTGCCCCACCTCCAGAAGCCTTAGCGGGACATTACGTTCCCACGCTACAGCTGTATTCAGAGAATAACCCCGACCTCAATCTATTAGATGTAGTCTATCTTCAGCTCCTCCCAATCTACTTACTTCAGCCCGCCTTGCGCCCCGTCGTCAACCGGCTTGGGGGGCGGCAAACCGGGTTGTTTGAGGTGTTGCTGCTGAATGAGGGCAATGCAGGACGTGAGGTGCTGCTGCGAGCGATCGATGTTGAAGGCGATAAATGTTGCACGTACACCCTCACCCCCGAAGAAATCAACATCAGGGCAAAAGAGACGGCACGAGCGAGACTAACCGTGAAGCCCCACAAATGGTGGCGGCGTCCCTGGTGGGGGGCGGGACGAGTCCTTAATTTTCAAGTCGAGATAGAGGATCGCCAATACTTACCCCTACCCACGAATGTTCTGCCAGGATACGTAACTTGGACGATTCGTCCCTGGTGGCAACTGCTGCTCGTCGCGCTAGCGGGTTTGGGGACGCTGGC
>DATNPC010001083.1:0-22800 GCA_036703375.1 Allocoleopsis sp. | reverse complement strand
TTAACTGGTTACGATAATCTACTAACAGGTTCTTTGTTTTCGTTGAGGTAAGCACGATCGCAGATCAAAAGAAACATCACGGTGAGGTTTCTTTCTGGCGTCATCCATGCCGTCCACCAACAAAAACGACCCGAAGGGGCGATCGCGATCGCGCAGCTCTCCACCAACCTCTGGCACTGACCCGCCGTGACTCTCCAACATCGCGATCGCCTTCACACAGTAGACAAAGGTAGACAATCTTCTAGAATCTCCTGACATTCCATACCAGCGACCCACTCCCACGCTCAAACAAATAGCCTCAGCAATTAAGCTGAGGCTTGCTCTTGGGAGATAAAACGTTTCTTGTCTAGTTGAGGAAATGCTTAGCTCACTGCCAGTGAGGTCAAAATCAATAAACCTACCAACAGGGTAGCTGCTGCACCTTGCAGAGCGTAGCGTTGCTGCTGCCATACGGTGGGATATTCGGCGTAGTAAGTCGGGAGTTCAGGAGCGTAGTTGTTCAGGACGCCATCTTCATTTACGGTGGTGTACATTTCGCTTCTCTTCTCTTTTGTTACTTTATGTAAATAAATGTAACAGAAAATTTACATAATCGCTACTACCTTCTCCTCGGTTTTACTTTTACCTCTCATCAGCGCCGCCTATGATATGCATCCACGTCCCCAAAACGCGATCGCTTCCAACATCAGCCCGTACCAACGACCGCAACGCAGTCCTATCCTAACCATAGATGCGCTCTATGGTTAGGATAAACTCCATAGAGTTTTCTCTAAGGCACAGGCTCCTTATATATAAGATCTATTTAGTCTGTTCCTTCTTTTAGAGCCTGTGCCTAGAGCCTGTGCCTAACCCCCCACTTCCATATCGGAGCCTGTGACACGAGGAAAGGTTGGGATTCCCGCGAAAATGCCCTAGAAGCCAGAGAGGGTAGAATCCCACGGCGTAGGAAGTAGAAGCCCCTCTAGGATTGCCTAGAAGGGGCTGGAGTGGGGAAGGGATGAGGGAAAGAGGGATGAAGTGGAAGGGGTGGGGTGGGGAGAGGTTAAGGAGGGGTGGAGTACTGGATTAGCACTGGGAACGCATTGAAGGTCTTTTACTTACATCTTTGGAACGTTGATTTATTTAGTTCCTCACATGAAAAATAAAATTCCCAGTACGTTGGTTCTTTGTCTTATTATCTCAGCTCTATTCTCTGGAGTTCGTATAGTCGTCAACCAGTCCACGGGCAACCAACAAGTGAACAACTGCCTTATCGAGTCACGAAACGGCATTCCATCTTTGCCTATCCCTGGTGCTAGCAGGCACTAACCATGGTGTTACCTGATCGCGTTCTCAAAGATTCAAAGATGAGGGCGCGATCGGTCGGGCTGGGGGTGGGTGGGTGGGGTGGGGTTAGATATCTTGTCTAGTTTCTTTCTGAGAGCGGTGCTTCGCGATTAGAATTCGCAACTCATTTCGGACTTCCCTGTGTAGCGTAAAGTTGACCTGTAGTTGCTCCTGAAAATCACTACCCAAAAGATAGACATTCTTCTGGCTATCAAAAGCAATTTTTAAATCGCTTACTTCTACAAATGGCTCTAGTTCTTCTACAAGGTGGTAAAACGTGTTGTAAATTTGGCTCACATCACGCACATTAATAGGTTCGCTCATTAGAGATGATTTCTTCGTGGCTAGTCCCATAGGCTACCAGGCAGAAGCCTCTCCTAGACAGTCCTAGTCTAGAAGGGGCTGAGAGGTGATGGGTAGCTCAACCTAAGCTGTCCGGGACATATTCGCGATTTTCTACGGCACTGCGATGAGGGCGATCGCATCCAGCACATCCAACAACCCAATATCCAGCGACCCGCCGCCGCGACATCCCAGCGACATCCCAGCGACCCGGCGAGGTAGCTATACATTGGCAAGACCGATGCAGAAATACGTCTTGAGAGTTTTGCGAGCGCCCATAGCGCTCTTATAAACTCCTAATCAATTGTTGAGGATTCGCCCAGGAAAAAGTTTATGGCAGATATGTCCGGTCAAGACCCAGAGGAAATCTTAATGGCAACGGTTGATGAAGAACGAAAAGGCGCAACTTTCAGCGGTACGGTCATCCTTGGTATAGATCCTGAGGGTGGGGAAGCCGTTTCCTTTAGAGACTTTTTAATTGAAGATTATAAAGGCGAACTTACCGCAAATCTTGCAACAGATGGCGATATAACGAAAAGCATTGATTTAGGCGAACTCGATCATAAAAACCCCACTTTTAGGCTGCCAATTCCGCTGGGAACGGATACATCACCCTACAATACAGTCGTGTTGAGCGACAAAAAAAGCCAGAAAAAAATCCTGACGATCAATCTATAAAATTTGTAGCGAGGCTCGTAGTTCAGCCAAATTCGATTGCCCTCTTGTATAGGCATGGGTTTATCCTATCTCTGTACTACCCTCTTGTATTGGGATACTGGTTTAGGCGATCGCTTCCAGATTAGAACGGGCGATCGCAAACTCTTGACACAATCAGAAAACCCTGCCAGTACTACCTGACAGGGTGTTATAGAAATAAATCTTCCTCACTTCCCCTGCTGCGACTTCAACGCCTCACCTTCCAAGAACTGGTCATTAACCAAGCCCAGAATCTTGCTAATCTTCTCAGCTCCATGACGCTTGTTGTAGTAAGTCTCAGCCTTGCTTGGGTCTTTAGAATTCTGCATCCCATACTTGCTATTGTGGCTAATCACCTCATCAGCATGGGCTTTTATCCAGTCCCCAACCAACAGACCATTGACCCCTGACAGCTCTCTCAAAGCTTGATTGGTGATTGCCAAGCGGTCATCATCCCCAGTTGCCACCGTGTCATTGTAAAGGCAGATAGCCTCATAACTGCGTCGTATCTTCTCTTCAGATGCTCCCTTAACCTTGGTAGTCCACAGGTCAGCGTTAGACATTCCACCCCAATCAATCGCCTCTACCTCTTTAGCGGGTGCTTTGTTCTGTGGCTTGCTCTCAATAGCTTGATTACTGGGCTGAGCTAGAGCCAGATTTGACAGCGCTTTGTTGAGTTTCTCCTCAATCAACCGTTCGATCTTGGCTTCTAGAGTTTCCATATTGGCTGTGGTTTGTTCGGTTTGGGATTGAGCTTGAGGTTGTGACATTTCTGGCTTCTCTTTTTCCTGTTGAGTTTGAACCTGTGACAGTTGTGCTTTCTCTTTCTCTAACTGGTTAATTCGCGATTTGAATTCCTGTAACTGTTTGCCGAGTTCCACAGCTAGCTCGTGACGCTCGATGAGTTTACTGATAACGGCTTGCTGATTGGGAAGCTTCCACTTCTGCTGTAGCTTTTTGATCGGCTCTAAGTCGAACTCATTCACTCTGATTGATGTGGTTTTTTCCTTCTCTGGTGCCGTGGGGAATGGGACGGGTTTAGTAGTGAAATAATCGGCATATCCGAGAGTGGTCGCAACAGCCTGTAATTCCTTGTCTGTCGGTTCTTCCTTCACGAAGTGACCCAACAGACGGGCATAATGCAGCATCTTAGAACCCACGGAGCGATCGCAATCTCTCTCGGTTGCCAGCGCTCCATAGGCGGCTCTAAGTGCCTTGCAGTTGTCTTGCTCCTCACCATGACGAAAAGCTAATACGGGGGCTTTCTCGTCTTTATCGCCAAAATACTCACGAACTACTCGATTCAATGAACCGTTGCGGCGGCTGTCAATCGCTCGGTTTTGCGCGGCTAGGTCGTTGGGGAATTCGTTAGCGACTTCTTTAAGTAAGGCTTTTGTACTGGCTTCTCTACGCAAGCGGTGAAGACATTTGATTACGTACTCACCAGGGTAGAGCGTAGCGATCGGGAATACTGGCTTGTCACCTCTCTTCTTACCTTGACCCTCAAACTGAACTTGATAGGCTTGACCTTCGACGGGGGCAAACTTGGCACGGGCAATAATTTCATGAGGTCTTCTACCAGTTGCGGCAATGATGCCAACAGCTAACTCATGGGGGTCACTGCTCTCAAGCAACTGTCCTGTGACTTCTAGATAAGCATCCGGGTCGATTTCCTGGTCATTGCCTAACCGACCGATAACCCGCGCTGTTTCGTTGCGCTGCTTCCAGTCGCTTTGGTCTAGTCCACACAGCAGCACGGCATAGTGTCTCAGCTCGTGACCTTTAACGTTCCCATTCTCGTCATGTTTAGCTATAGCTTCAGCATTCTTGCCTTGCTCTAAAGGGATACTCTTGAATTTTTTGTAGAAGCCATAGCGACTTAGTACCGTTCCTAAAGATTTGGTGCTGTAACTGGTGTTTGTGTTTACCCACTCATTGAACTTTTCGCAGTGGGGTTTAATTTCTTCCAGGCTTCTCAGTTCTTTGGTTGCCTCGAACAGCTCGTCTATTTTTTCCTGTAGTGCTTTGGACATTTGTGGTTAGTTCCTTGTGTAACCTGTTATTACTTTAGCTAACTGGTTAGCAGATGTCAATAACAGGTTACCAACTTATCTAACTAGTTAAAGGGAAGAATGAAGGCACCCGGTAACGCCACCCCCTGTAATAGCTTTAATGCTAATGATGGGGGTGGCGTTACCTGTGAAAACTGCCCAGACCCTCTCGGTGTATGCGTTGTAGCCGTTCAGCTTCCCCAAGTTTTTGAAAATGCTTTTCTGGCAAACTTAATCAGTGCATCACCTCTTTTGGTAACGGAACTACTAGACGAGCTGCTTTAGCGAGCGTACCCCCACCCACTAGCAGAAATTTCTGTCACCGCCAAAGGGAATCCTGAAACGATGGGAGGAGTCATTTCAGCCTTAGCGTAAGTTTCTGCCTAGCTTGAGGGTTTATCAGCTTGAGATGAGGGACAATAGCTGAATGTTAGGGACAATCATCAGTGTTGCATTGTCATCGTAGAGGAAACTAAACAGAGAAAGCTGACCAGGAGAGATGTTACCCTTACCTGTCTGGTGTACAGCTAGGTGACAAGGCGCACACAGAGCAATCAAGTTCGAGGGTCTATTATCCTCTGGGGTGAAGTTAGCGTGATGGACGGTGAGTGTTGCGATAGTTCGCTCGGACTTGGTAAGGTTCTTGGGTTTTTCACCAGGGCGTAAACATTGCTTCCCGCAGTGACGACAGCGCCAAGAAGCCGCCTCTTTGATAGAGAGGGCAATATCTGACCAGTTGTTAGGGTAGCGCTGACGGTCTATGGGCACCTTTTAATGTCCTTGCATCGGGTGAGCGATCGCCATTGTTATTTTATGGTGAGACATTGACTGATAACTAGCACAAATTCTAGGGGTAAGCGATCGCTTTTCCCTAAAGCGCTTACCTCCATCTGTCCTCGAAACTGAAGAAGTTAACCCAACTCAGGAATGAAAAACTTTCATTTCTTCTAGCGACAAAACTTTGTTAGTTGCCAATCACTTTGGACGCTTGACTGTCCAGTTCACTTCCCGTCCTGTACGTTCACTACACTTGACGAATGTGAACCCCCAACGGCTCAATTGCTCGTGTTTCACTACAGTGGTTGGCTCTAATCCAATCAACTGAGCTAAGTCTGAGGTACTCAAAAGCCAGCCCCTTGCGGACGCTCTCTCCAGAAACTCAAAGCGCTCTCTCAACTGGGCTGCATTGCTTCCCTGAGTGTACTCAACTGCTCTATCAGACTGTCTTGTGAGATGTCCTGTCTGTTGTCTTATCAGTTGTCCTGTTGACGAAAACCTTGATTCGCTAAGCTCTACAGCGCTTAACTGCCTCAAAAAATCATCGATTGTGCGGCTGCTATCTTCCGCCAGAAAATCATGCAGGTCGTCTAAAATCTCAAGTTGTGAAGCGCTGATATAGGAGCGATTGCCCTGAGTATGTGGCGTAATGTTCAACCGCTTCATCCTCACATACACAGCGCTGCGAGCAATGCTATACCTCTGTGGCAGTTCCTTGATCGGAAAATCAATCAGTTCTGCTTGGCTCATCTATTTGTCCACAGGACAGTCCTGTTTGTACTGTACAACGAGCGGGCTGTTTTATTGACTGATCGAGCTACTAGACAGACTCTACCCAATTGCGGTAGATCGTGGGAGATGAAGATCGACCGACACGGGCAAGCTAAGATTCTTTCCCAGGAAGAAATCCAGTTACTCTTTAGCCACGGATTGCACAATGGGCGCGATCGCGCTTTGTTTGGTATTTGTCTCTACACGGCTTGCCGCATCCGGGAAGCTTGCACTTTGAGAACAGCCGACGTTTACAACCAAAAAGGTGTTGTGCGAGCCGAGTTGATCATTCGCAAAGAGAACACCAAGGGCAAGCTAGCGACTCGCAGTGTCCCAGTCATCGAAGAATTACGCTCGCTACTGATGGACTACTACCCATCACCCCGAACTTGGTTTCTGTTTCCAGGCCGTCACGGGAGAGGACACATTAACCCGGATTCGGCGGCACGAATACTTAGGGAAGCTTGCGCGAGCGTGGAAGTTGAAGGAGTCAGTACTCACTCGTTTCGGCGTACAGCCCTGACTCAAATGAGCAATGCAGGGATACCGCTACGCATAATACAAGAGGTGTCGGGGCATCGTAATCTAAGTGAACTACAAAAATACTTGGAAGTGAAGCCAGAGCAAGTCAGGGGAGCCGTTTCGTCGTTGTCAATGCTGTCACATATCGGGATATCGAGGTATCACGACCTAGAATCTCACCCCCACTCAACCTCCTTTTCACCGACCGAGCCAACCGAATTACCAGACCATCCAACAACAGATGATTGAGTGCTGACATTTCGACGCCTGCCTAGAGCAAATACCCTTCATTGGACGTTTTAAACCGATTGATAGCGATGCTTATAAATAAAGGCTGAAGATAGCCAGCGAATAAACTCCCGACCAGGGATAATGCTAAGCCAGGAAAATTACTTGAGTTGCCAAGCAGTAATAGATGTACAGTCAACTAGAAGATTTACTAGCCGCAGGTAAGTGGAGAGAAGCCAACCGGGAAACTAGAGAACTCCTGCATAAAGCAGCGGGCGAAGAAGGAGTAGGCTCAGGGATTTCATATGTACTAATGAGAGAAGTTCCCGATACGGCACTGAGCGATATCGATCATCTCTGGAAAAAATACAGTAAGAATCACTTTGGCTTTTCTGTACAAAAGGCTATTTGGGATAAGTTATACAGCGATACGCTTAGTCTTGACTCGACGTATCATGATTTTATAAACACTATTGGATGGTTGGACAAGTGGCATCGTTGCACTTACTACCAGTGTGAGAGGAGTTCAAGAACTAGTGAAGAAAACCCCAAGGTTTTCTCTTTAGAAGCCCCACAAGGTCATTTACCAATGTTGCAAGAGTGGGACATCAACTCTGTAGATGATCCTTATCAGCGTGGACTTTTCCCGGAAATGATAGAAACAATGTCCATGTTTTTCGCTCGCATACCACATGCAGAAGAGTAGGCAATCAATGCGACTGATCGTCTACTCTTCTCTTAGCCCCCTTTCAATCTCTGCTTAATTCCTGTCGGTAACGGTAACAACAAGCCATCCAGTAGCAGATGATTCAGTGCTGACAGCTCGACTCCTACCAGGAATGCTGCTATCTTCATCCAACCAACTGCCCATTGCACTTGTTGGAGGCCTGGGAACGCTAGCCAGAGGGGAGAGAGACAAACGCCAAGGTAGAGTAGTCGAATCGTTGAGCCGATGACAGGGCTATGACTTAGCCAGTGCCGATGTGGGATTTTCTTCTGATAGGGTAGCCAGATGAATCGCAAAACTCCCCAACGCAGAAACGGAGCGCTCTTGATATCGAGGTCTGGCGATAGCCAATACCCGCCTAGAAAATGACTAGCAGCGGCAATTACTCCCACTTCTAAACCGAACTGGTAAGACCCTACCGCTAACACTATGGGAGTTGCGAACAGGATGGAGCGATCGTGATTCTTACCTGATGCCATTTGCTAACCCTCCAGTTTCTTTTGGACAGCTTTTTCAAGCTTAGAAAGCTTCGCTAGTAAAACCCTGGACTCATGGGCTTGTTTTTGATGGATTTTAGCGAGACTTTCATACTCCTTAGCTAGCTTCGGATTCAATTTCGCTGACTGGATGAAGTCTAGAGATTGCTTGATAGAATGACTAGCTGTGTTTACCCATTCTTCTCGTAGCTCCTCGATACTTTTCATGACCGATACTCTACTTCTGATTTAGTTAACTTTTTCTTGCAAGATGGGCAATAGTGCCGACCATCTCCATAGAGCCGTAATTCAGCATCAGGGTGATATTTGCAAGTAGTTAGTCCAGGATTGGCGGTTTTTCCGACAGGATTAGCAACCTCCACGTAGTCGGGCTTGTCCGGAAACTCTGCCAACGTTTGATTTACCTCGGTTTCAGCGCTGGACGGGGTGTGCGAGTTACTGTTAGTTTTGGCAGACTTTCCGGTGTCTTTGACAGAATTTTTACTTTTTACAAATCCTTTTAAACTATCAGGAATATTAAAAATGTTTCCTAACAGTAACTCGTCACAGTCAATCTTGATTGAGTCAGGTCTAGGTAACTCAATCCATAAGGGTATTTTACCGGGAATAACGACTAGACCAAATAGATATTTTTCGCTATCGTCTAACCCTTCATTAGCTGACTCATAGTACTCAGATAAGGCTAAGTAATCTTTAGTCAGTTTGTCTTTTCTGGGTCTAAGTTGGGGGTTAGCTTCAATGGCATCTAGCGCAGACGCTCCCATGTAAATGCAGTTCATTTGCTGCATATCTGACCACTCAAAACCAGCTCTCCCAACTTTGGGATTTTGTCCGATCAGAATTAACTTCATACCGCAGTGACGGATACGAGAAATTAGATCGATGAAGGCTTCTTTCTTCTCTTGACGGTCTAAGTGAGTGTCGATTTCGTCTAGCACGTCAAGCGTCACAACGTCCCAGTTTTTACTAGCTTCACGGTCGGTCAGTTGTTTCTCAATGCCTTTGAGCGCTTGCTGTAGTTCCTTGCCAGAGCGTGACACTTTAGGGATTCCCCAATGGTCTTCAGAGCTACCGTCTTGAGGGTCGTGTAGACGGCAGTACCAAGGGTTATTAGCCAGGATGGAGTTGAGAAGATATCGAACCATCACACCTTTCCCTTCTCCAGTTGCGCCCATGACGCGGACGGTAGGCTTGTGGCTAAGACTGCTAACGAGTTTCTTAATCACCTCATCCAATGGCGTTAGGAGCCGCTTAGCTTGGTTACTGGTATCGGTTGCAGGTTTCTTAGCCCATCTCACCAACAACGTCATTAGACCCGTTTCAGGGTCAAGTTTAAATTCAGGACTATTCAGGACGTGAGTCAAGCCTTGCAACCGTTCTGAATGGTCATTCAACTCACTGGCTAGGACTAACCGACCCGTGCGATCGGTGATAAACTCAAGCGTCGCCTCATACCCCCTGTAATCGCTTCCAGCCCGATCGAGAATGAACCCTAAGCGCTCAAAATAGCTGATTACTATGTTCGCTATCCGCATATCGGTACGGGTCGCAGCGGGGTAGGTTATGGGCTTGGATAGCTCTTGAACTTGAGCCTCTAATTTTTGAATCTGCATTCTCAGACGAAGGAAAAACTCTTCATCTGCGCTCAAGCCTTGTTCATATCCTTTGGCAATGTTCACAACGCCATCAAAGCGCTGATTTAAGTCAAGTCGGAATTCTTGGAGCATCGCCTCATACTTGGCTATCATTCCCTCGACCTTTTCACGAGGGACTAACTTAGCGTTCTCCCACTCCTCAAGTATTGAGTCGGCTTCCTCAAGCTCTAACTGCTTTTCTTGAACGGTTAGTTTCGCGATCGCTTGAACTGCCTTGATTTTGACGTTCTGCATGTCGTCATTTATGCAGTAGTAGAGACTCAACAGGTCAGCTAGGCTATCCCACTTAGAAGGGGTGGAGGCTAGCTTTATTGCATAATCGGCTATCTTGCACCGACCTTCTTCCAATAGCGCGTTTAGTCGTTCGGTCAGTTTTGGGTACTGCTCTTTTTTGGTATCAACCAATGAGCTGAGCTTGGCGTCCCACTCTTCCAGACTCTCATCTACAGCAGTCCGGGCTAATGCAATTAAGCGGTCTAGCTCACCCGTCACCCGTTCTATCAATTGTTTCTGGGATTGATTTTGTACGGTCAAGGTTTCAAGTCGATTCCTTTCGTTGGACAGTTCCAGCGCTTGAGCCTTAGAGTCTCCTGCAAGCTTTTTGAGCTTAGAGGTTAAGGTGTTAACTTCACCGACCAAACCTAAAATCTCAGTATCTTTCTCTGACAAGTCCGATTTGTGTTGATTGGTCAAGGTGTCTAAGTGTTGTTTGGCTGCTTTTAGATGCTTTTTTCTGGCAACTACTGAGGCAGCAAATGCTCCCAAACTGCTACCTACTCCGATGTAACCGACTGCCTTAATTGGGGTGAATAGCAGGATGCCGCTAAGAAACACTCCACCTACACTCAACACACCTAAGAAGTCTGTTGAGTTATTCAGTTTTCCCTCTAAATCTTTCTGCCTTACCATTGCTTCTCTCCTGAAATAAATCCCCTAGCTCAAAGCCAGGGGACTATCGACCAATTCGGCTTAGTTCAAATCGGAAAGCTCTTGTCTAAAGTCCTGCGAAATCTGCATTAGCTTGGGTTCTAGAGCTTCCTTGGCTTGAATAGCGGCTACCTCTAGACTCTTGATTTGGGACTGTTTCAAGCTTCTCCTAGCTGCCCACTCATCATCGATTAGCGGGGTGATACTCCTCATTCCTGCTAGTGTTTTCTGACCTTGAATCAGTCGCTCTTGAGTCTGCTCGAAACGATTGATAGCGATATCGCGGTTGACGCCAGCGGTTTGATAATTGATGAACTTCGTCTCGTTGTTGACAAGAGTTGTGCCGTAATCAATCACAAACCCTTCAAACTTCTTGTAGTCGTTTGCTGTCTTCACGACATCCGTGTTCAGGGCAATATTGGCTCCAACAATTCGCAAAGTGTGACGTTTTTTCTCGATCGACTCAACGGCAGCGTCCGCTACTTCTTTCTCGGTTTCTGGTAATGAGGATGAGTTGCTAAATAAGTCAGTAGCGAAGTATTGATTAGGTTCAAACGTGGGGAACGTCAAGCCATGATTCACCTGTGATAGGTCTGTGTAGGCTATAGCTGCTGTTGCGGCTGTGCTGGCTACACTTCCATTACCTCCACTGTTCCCGTTACTTCCTTTGCGGCCGTTGGTTGTTGCCAGAGGTGCTGGTGTGGCATCTACGGGGGCTGGGGTACTATCAACAGGCTTTGAGTTTTTCGGGGGTCTGCCGCGCTTCTTCTTCTCGCCAATTCCACGGCTTTTGTTAATAAGTTTGCGGGGTGCCATTATTCAGTTTCTCCAAATACTAGGAAATGCCCCGGTTAAGGGGCATGGTTGCAATTAGCGAAACGCTTGCTCAATATCAGTCAAAAAGTTACCTGTAGGCTTGGCGTCTAGGTTGCCTACCGAGATGTAGCCGTCTCCAATTAGCTGATTTAACGCATTTTGCCTGTCAAATGCTGAAGCGTTTGGGTCTGTTGCCTGGTCGAGGAGGGCGTTCACACGAGGCAATTCTTGCTGGCAAAACTCGACCTCTTCAAAGAATCGCTCGGTAAGCTGTTTGAGGTTGAACATAAAATATGTAAGTTCCTTTGTTTTCGTGACTAGGGAATGGAGGGCGATCGCTTAAGTTTGGCGACGGACGCGATCGCTCCTCTCAAGAACCTTTGGGGACAATTACCAACACTTGGGTTACGGTGCCGTTTGCCTCAGTCTTGGTAACTGTCACGTTGACCCAACTCGCATTTGAGGTCTTGGTTCCGGTGTAAGCGGGCAGTGGGGCAAAATCTTTTTCTTGTGAGCTATTCATCGGGAGTATCCTCTAGGCGCTCAACGGCAAGCTGGTTGTAGTGCGTTGCGTCGCAGACGGCCTCAAACAAACGGCTGTAGCGTTCTTGAAGGCGACCTGATTCCATCAAGCAACGGGCATTTTCCAGCCAGGAGAGAGCATTTTTGAGGCTTTCTCCAATCTCAGCCAGTGGCTCGATTGGAGAGGGTATCTCTCCTTGTATGGAGGATTGCTGCCAGTTGTTATATGTCTGTTGCATTGGTTTACCTCAAAGTAGAATCAATAGAAAAATCACCAAACTGACTAGGACGAAACGCTTGAGCTGTCTGGCGATTGTCCTTTTCCCTGGAATTGCATCAACATCGTTAGGACTTGTTCGGGGGTGATTTGTCCCGTTTCCAGTTGGTGTTTTAGACCGCGATAGGCAGTGTTCTCATTGAGAAACTCGTTGAGAGCGCGTTGCATCCCCCGTACCGCTGCATCGCGTTGCTGAACGTCCTGTTTCTGACTTTCCGCTTGATTCCACGCCTGATTATCAGCCGTCATCTCAGCAAACTTGGCTAGCAGCTCGTTAGCAAAATTCACCTCTTTACCAGCTTGGTTAGCAACCATCATTTCTGTTGATTGGTAACGGTTGCTGTAATCGCCAGGGGTAAAGTAGAGCTTTGTCTCTGCCTTTGTGGATAGGGAGTTCTGGGGTTGTTGGGATTGGTTGTAGAGTGCCAAAACTTCAGGCTTGAACAGTGCTAAAGGGGAAACACCGAGGGTTTCAACCGTTACGTCCGGCTGACGTTCTGGCCGAGGAGGTTGGAGCTTATCAGCATTCTCGCGGTGAACTACATCTCGATAGTTATCCAGTGTCCCCAGAGCTTTACGCCGTTTCAGTTCTGTCAGAGCGAACTCGGAATAAACGCCGTTGACGCGGAACTCATACTCTGGCAACCAAAACCAAGTCTGTATCACCTCAGAAGCGTATTTGAAGGCAGTTCGACGCGCAATAGAGCATATAGACATTATTTTTTCTATTGAGTAGCTTTGCACTCCTATACACTCTGATACACTTCCTTGCACTATGTCTTGCACTGTGCCTTGCAGTGCGTCTTGCACTAGGCTTGCACTAGGCGTTGACTCACAAGCCTGAAACGAAGAACCATCAAAGCTTTCAAACATTTTGCACTCTCCTTATATACCTTGCATTATATGCACTAGTTGCACTAGTGCAATCTGATTGAAATAATAGCATACACTTGCAGTAGTGCAACTCATTGCAGTAAATTGAGTAGTGCCACAACCACAAGAACTGCCAAAATATTGACAGGATTAGGTTTTGTGGCGAATGGCAAAGGATAAAGGTAAGGAAGAAAAAATAGTGGCTATCCGAGTTGAAATGCCAGATGATCTGCGAAACCGCTTTAAGTCGGTAGTAGTCCGCGAGGGTAAAACTATGACCGATGTTGTTAACGAGCTGGTTTCGCAGTATACGGAGGAAAAAGAAAAGGCTATTGGAGGGGAATAGAAGGCGATCGCCATGCCTACCGCTAAAATCCATTCACTCACCATCACGCCGATCGGCATCTTGATCGTGTACTTCACGAATGCCGACTGCTGGCAGTTCAGGGTACTGACCCACGAGGGGGAGGTATTCGGGTTGCAGAAGCTTTACTACACTGCCGAAGCAGCGGAAAGAGCGGGGCGTGAGTGGGTTGGTAGATGTAAGTAGCCAGAGAGGAGAGCATACTACATGGTGAAAACCTTACGGGGAGAGAGATTGGGAAGAATGGATCAGGGTCGAATGACTGTACAGCACGTTTGGCAGCGATTTGCTAGAATTTGCGCTCCAGCACGGAGCTCCGTGGCCAAAAGAAAAAGCTTTACTCACGAAATAGCTCGTGTAAAATATGGCTATTCCCTTTCAATAAAGGCGAAATCACAATGAAAACAACCGCAGGGCGCGGGCAGTCGAACTGTCCGCGCCTTTTTAATTCCCGCTCATAGAAAAATTGCCTCTGTCACCACTGCTTTCAAGCGCGATCGAGAGACAAAGAAAACGAATTATAACAAGCCTAACACTCGCTCCTAGCGAATTACCGATCGGGCTTAAAGGCACCAAAAAGACAGAGGCGTTGCCCCCCGTTAAAAAGGCCAACGCCGATGAAAAATACTGCGATTATTATCGCACAAAGCCGTGAATTAGCGCAATCTAATGCGCGAAAGCCAACCAATCAGAAATCGCCGTGGGAAGCGCGATCGCCCTCCATTGAAATCGCCTCTATCTCTCTTGAGGAGCAGATCGATCCATCAGAGCCGCGATATTGCCTAATCATTCAGCCTCAGGGATTGAGAGCTTGCGGCGGACAGTTTACAGCCAAAGAAGTGGGCGAGATAGAGAAGGCTGGGATCAAGAGCTGGGATTGGTCACTATCCCCAGCCGGCCGCCCTAATTGCCTTCCGAAGCTTGAAGCATTACTTGAACGCATCTGCGATCGCTCTGAAGAAGGGGGAGAGAGCACATGAAAAAGCTCCACCCGGACTTCATTGAGGAAGTCAAGCAACGAGCGGATATCGTAGAGGTTGTAAGCAGCTATGTAAGTTTGAAGAAGGCTGGGAAGGAGCTTTCAGGCTGTTGTCCCTTCCACAACGAATCTACTCCCAGTTTCACCGTCACTCCCGACAAAGGACTTGCTTACTGCTTTGGTTGCAGTTGGGGAGGTGATTCGATCAAGTTCCTAAGGGAAGTTGGTCGCGTTAGTTACGCCGAGGCAGTTCTTGAGTTGGCAAGATCTGCCAACATCCCAGTCAAATATGAAGATGGTTCAACTGAGTACGATTATCCCGATCCATTACCTCGACCACTCACGCCACTGTCACCAGTAGTCAAGGAAGAGCAGACACCCGCTAAAGATTACACAGTTGACGAGTGGCGGGTTAATCGATCGGTTCAACAGTTGCTTTCTGGCACTGGGGATGCAGCAAAGGCATTAGCTTGGTTGGAAAGTCGGCGCATCACTCGCTCCATGGTCAAACGCTACCGACTCGGACTAGAGAAGCGGGTGGTAACGCCGGATCAGAGCAAGCCAGACGACAAAAAGGAATATTGGGCGATCGCGATATTTATCCCGGTTGCAGACAGACCGGGGAGATTTTATGTCAAGAAACGGGTCGCGCCGTGGCTAACTGGCGATGAGCGACCAGAGTATTTAGCGAAGTGGGCGCAGTTCGGGGTACCTGCAACCATCTGGTTTACCTACAATCCTCCAGAAGCAACGCAGACTTACTTCACAGAGGGTGAGTGGGACGCTATGATTTTGGGCGAACTCGCACGGCAGCGGGGGGAAAAGGTAGCAGTTGCTTGCTCAACTTCCGGGGCCGGTACTATTCCCAAACCAGAGCAGCTAGACAGACTGCCAGGTCAAGTTACTACCTTCTATGACCGCGACGAAGCTGGGGAGAAGGGAGCGCAGAAGTTAGCGGCGGCTCTTGGCGAGCGAGGGTGGATTGCTTCAGTCCCCATGCCCGCCGATTGCCAAATCAAAGGCTGGGATGTTAGCAACGCCATTCAATCTGGGTACGGATGGGAAGATCTTGAGGCAGCTCCAGTAACACAGCCTAAACAGCAAATTGAAGTCACCTCCCCCAACGAGCAAGGGATTAGATTCAAGGTCTTACGCAAATCCCTAGATCAACTGCTAGACATTTTCCCAGAGCTAGAGACGGAGGCGGGGAAAGACTGGCTAAAGATGCGAGAGTTTACCCCAGATTACACAATCAATTCCAAATATTTTGACTGGCAATCAGATAAGCCAGGGATTAATTTAGCAGTGCGATCGGGGCTGGGAACGGGTAAAACCTACCACGTTCACCACAAGTTTTTGTCCGATGATGACATGGGGGCGAATGCCTTTGGGTACAGAAATTCGTTGTTGATTCAGTTCGCCGAACGGGGTAATGAAACCAAAGAAGGCGGAACCTGCAAAAACCCTTGGTACCACCTTCAGCAGGACTTGAAGGAATCCAAGGATGATTTACTGTTGGTTGCCGATCCAAGCTCGCGAATCGCGGCCTGCTTTGACAGCTTAATTTACTTCAAACCCCATCACTTCGAGGGGAAACGCCTGATCTTGGATGAAATTGAGGGAGGCTTCAGACATCTCTACCAATCTAAAACCGCTGTCAGCCTCCATCGGCACGTATGTAAGGAAAGGGCTGGACAGGCGATCGCTAATTCAGAGGCTGCGATCATACTGGATGGCAACCTCACCGATCTAACAGTGGCTCACGCCGAACGGATTAGCGGGAAGAAATTCACCAAGGTTGAGAACCTCTACAGGGGTAATCGGGGGAAAGTCACCTTCTACACGGGCACTTTGAAATTTGGCAAGGATGAGGAAACAGGGCAAACCATCGTTACCGAGCGGCGAATCAACGATTATTCGTTACTCCACAAAATGATGATGGAGGATACAGAGCCGTTTGTGTGCGGCAGTGACTCTCAGGAGAAGCTTGAGGCTTGGCATGAGGTTTTAAGGTCGAAAGGTCGGAAGGTTTTCCGGCTAGATGGCTCGAACTCCAGTAGCCCTGAAGCTAAGAAGTTCCTAGCCGATCCGGTCAAGTACATTCAAGATAATGGGATCGAAATTATCCTATATTCGCCAACGGCTGAAAGCGGTCTAAGCATCGATCTAGAAGGATATTTCAAGCGGTCTTATTATTTCTTCTTTGGAGTAGTCCAAACCAACGAGCAAACCCAATTCTTAGCCCGTTTGCGTGACCCAAACACCCATATTCATGTATTTTGCCAAAATCAGGGCATAGGCAACGGCAAAACTGAACTCACAGCCGAGCATATTCAAGAAACTTTTATTGACTATACCTTAGCTTGCTCGCGCATCTCTCTGGCCGATATAGGCGAGACAGAAAAGCAGCAATTAATAGTAGAGGAAGTCAACAAGTTAATCCAGCGATCGGCAGACCCTCATTTTCAGTATGAATGCCACCTTAAGGCAAAAGAGGTATTCGAGCGGAATCATCTGCGGAAATGCCTTGAATATGCCCTTTACTCGGCTGGTTATCAGGTTGAGGTAGTAACAGGTTTTAAAGTCAGCCAGCAAAAAATGGAAGCCGCTCAGGAGGCTGTACAGCTCAGGAAGAGTCTGGAAATTTTCCAGGCTCAACCCTTGACGGATAAGGAGGCTAATGATAAAGCTCGGAAGTTCGATGCAACCCAGCAAGACAAACTGGAGGTAGCACGGCATCGCCTAGTATCGCGACTACCAGGGATAGAGAATAAAACCTTTACTACATCCAAAGTTGTCACATTACTACAAGCCTCTGTGGACGAAATCAAGAGCGGCAGAGTCTCTTTAGAAACCGCTCAAAAACTCGGCATCCCGATACCTGAAACACCTATTACACAACGCTTAGAGGTGGGACACCTTTCGCAGAATTCTCTTAATAACCAGGGAGAAGGTGTCCCAACGTCTCCAGGGGAGGATTTCAACCGTAGCGGAGGTTTCCCGGTTGAGGAGGGTACCGATCCTGGTCAAAGTAAAACCGATCAAAATCAGGGGGGGGCGAAGTCTGAAACACCTACTACGCCAGCGATTGAGCTGGGACACCTGATGCTGAATTTCTCTATAAACCAAGGGGAAGGTGTCCCAGTTTCAGAAGAGAGTGAGGTCGAGGTTGTGATAACAGAGACAAAGCCTGTATTCGACCCTGAGTTCATCCGAAAAGTCAAGTATCAGGATCGGGCGTGGTTATCTAAGGTTGAACTGCATTTTCTAGTGCAGCATCCTGAAGTTGCCAAACTGCTACAGCAGCGTCGCTGGTACAAGAAGCTCCAGGTGTTTTCTGACCCTAATGAGCCAGATTACGTCAAGCGGCTGAACTTAACAACCTACAAGAGTGATTGGCTCAAAATTCATACCTTGTTAGAGATGGGTATCGAGTTTTTCCTCAACCCGGAATCTCGATGGACTCAGGATACTCCTGAAGCTATTGAGTTTTGGGAGAAAGGGAAAGATGCTCGAAGGGCTAGGTACATCGGTACTAGTGTAGGAGATAGCAACCCTTGTGAGTACATCGGACGAGTGCTTGACAAGATCGACGTTAAACGGAAGCGAGAGCGGGTGAAAAATGATGCTGGGGACAAGATTCGCGTTTATCGGGTAGACACCGACTATCTTTCTAGTCCCATGCGAAAGGCAGTCTATGAGTGCGTCCAACAGCGAATTGAGTCTACCCTTCAGTCTGACTCTGTTGTTCTCAATTGGGATGTGATAGTTGAGAATAAATGGGCAGCTCAAACTGATCGAAAACTCGACATCTCGACACCTGAAACGCCTACTATGCAAGGCTTAGAGTTAGGACACCTTCCGCATGGTTCTCTTAATCACCAGGGAGAAGGTGTCCCAGCCTCAGACCCGACTGCGGACTTGGCAGAAGCCCTACCCTCCTGCCAGTCACCTGCTGATTTCACCGCCGTCATTGAGAGCTACGAGTCAAGTCAGGTTGAGGATGCGATCGCACTTCAAGATTCACAGCCAAGGCGTCAGCGGTTCGATCAGTGGTATGCAGACTGGAAAGAAACTATCAAAGTTTATGGTCAGTTGTTAGTCGAGGGCTTTGAATACGGAATTGAGGCGATTCAGGAACTGCTCAAACCTTGGACATTGCGGGTAAGACGGGAGGCGCTTTTAGAGTTCGAGGCTTTAGCACCGGAAAAGATGGGGCAGTTGGCCGCGATCGCGCCGAATTGGATGGAGTGGTGTGATGCATAGGGGGCTATGAGGATTGACCAGCGGCGATCGCATCCACCCCCCGATGCAAATGATGCAAAGTGTCACACCCCTGAATCGCTTACATTACTTACTTTTCCCGCAAAATCCCCCCTGTGGCAAATGAGGCAAAAGGGTAAATGTCGTAGGAGTGAATAGCTTACAGCGTAGGTTTTTGGGGCGATAATTGGGGTGTAGAATTGTCGTACCTGTGTCAGGGTTTGTCGCCTCATGTCACCCGATCAGTCTCGCCGAATTTTAGATGTTCTCAGCAAAGGTGGCACTCAGCGCGAGGCGGCGGAAGTTGCGGGCATCTCGATCCGGACACTTCAAAGATGGCTCAAGACGCCTGAGTTTCGGCAAATTGAAACCAAGATTAATTTTGCTGTACAGAAACAAACGGAAGCTTTAGCGGATGAAGTCGTCCATCAACTTGAGACGCTGACCCCGATCGCAATTTCGGTTCTCAAGGAAATCCTAGAAAATCCAGAATCCAGAGCCGCCGATCGCCTGCGGGCATCTGCTTTAGTAATTGAATGGTGGCAAAAACAAAGATACTCTAATCACAAAGATATTCTGTTGCAACATTTTATTGATAGCTTTAATGATATCTTGCTAAGTGGTGATGAAAGGTCGCGACAATATTGTCAAAACGGTCTTGACTCGGCGCTGCTAGAGCTTGGGAGAGATTCAGTTTTGGAGATTTTATCGAAAAATTAATTAGCGCTAAACGTGTTACTATAAAATAGTGTAGTATACAAAGGTTTTATATAAAACAAAACAGACCCCCCTAGAAATCCCTTCTAGGGGGGTCTGCTCGTTATGGGACGCAAACTCGCTGCGCCTCTGGATGGCTGGCGATCGCCGTTATTAATTCCCATCGCTTCATCTGGGTATAGCGTCCGATTTGTAGCTCTCTGGCTATTCTTCGCAATCTCGACTGGCTATAACCCTCAAAAGTCGGTGGTTGATTTTCAGATGGGTATATCTCACTGATTGGTGAATCATCGCAGATAGAAATATTTTGCGTCGGAGTGGTTGATTTTAATCCGTCTTTGACTGTGGTATCGAAGAATTCATTTAAATCGTTTCCTTCTATTTTGTAATTCCTTTCTGTCTGTTCTAAGAGCGGCTGAGGCTTTCCCCAGCTAGTTATTTCATCCAGTGACTTACTCAAGCTGTGGTGTATCCAGCATCCGCAAAAGCCAATGATGGCGATCGCTTCGATTAAATAGGTCAAAATGTTTTGGATTGTGTCGTACATTGATTTGTGTATTTTTGTAGCGAATTAAGATACAAGAAGCCATTACGGTAACGCTCCGTCTTGACTCGGTGGTGAGTATTTGCACTTGCACTATGGAATCTTGTGGCAAAAAAATGTAGCGGTCTTTTGCCTTATAGAGTTATTATAACACACTTTAGGTTGCTGTTAGTACTAACGTGTGACACAATGAGATGTTTTATCTTAATAAGCTCTGGTTGTAATACCCATCTAAACTGGGGGTTGTCTCTTGACCATCCGTGATTTCTCTAGAAGTGAGCTATTTGTTATAAGCGAAATTCAATAAATTTCTCTATTCGAGCTAAATCTTTCTAGGGATAGTGTTAGTGAGAAGTCAAGAAAAAATCAACAGTGGTGCTAAATCTATTAACGGTTTTACGGATCAAATAAAAAGGGATTTAATTGATTTTATCAATTCGTCTGCTGCTAAGAAGCTTCGGGAGTGGATGAGTGCAGTAGCTTTTCCAGTCCTAAAAAAAGTTCTTTAAATATTTCTAGAGCAAGCCTTAAGAATGGGTGCTCAATCCGCTCTCGCTCTTTTGGTTGACCATTGCCAAGATTGGGCGCGTGCTTAACCGGACAATCTCTTGTTAGTAGCATGAAATACTCATTGTTGAGGATTAAATAGCCTCTGGTAAATTACCAGAGGCATTATTGTTGAGCTTCGAGATTTGGTGAATGCGATCGGCAAAAAAGACTTGTTATAATGCCCTAGGAAAATGATATTCTAACAGTTTAGTAGAGTAATAAAGAGTAGAAAAACTATTTCTGTTTCGATCGCCTGTATGTTGTAAGATAAGAGAAACTTTAAAACTCAAAAATCTTCAATTTTATGAGTCAAGAATTAGAGAATTTACGTGTCACTGCGACCATCGCTATTACTGAATTGCACATCACCGCAATGATTCCAAAAGCTACACCGGAGAGCTTGGAAAGAAGGGCTGAATCTTTCAGAATGAGAGGTACGCCTGGTGCATTGAAAATTGCTCAAGACCTTGAGAAAAGGGCTGACAACCTGAGACGGGCAGGTTCGTAGTTTTGAACCATGTTGAAGACCTGATAGCCCTTTGCAACTAAGGTGAAATTCCCTAGTTGGTTCGGTCGGTAGACAGATGTGAGGCTACCAGGTCTAGTCGTCTCACATCTCTCAGTCCTGTGAAAATGCACTGCGACCCACGGCAGAGGGGAAGCGTGTGGGAAGCTTGCGTGGAATCATTTCAAAAAACCGGCAAATGTTTCCATTCAAGTTGATTTCCCAGCGAGTGGGAAGCAACAACCTCACCGGAGGTGCTCAGAATAACACTCTGGTTTCCATTCAAGTTGGTTTCCCAGCGAGTGGGAAGATCAGGACGGTTATGGCGTATTGCTGCGCTTGCTTGTTTCCATTCAAGTTGGTTTCCCAGCGAGTGGGAAGGCGCAAAAGGCTCAGTAAGAATGAGCAACTAAAGAGTTTCCATTCAAGTTGGTTTCCCAGCGAGTGGGAAGCAAAAAAATAGCTTGACTTCGTTCTTTAATTCCAATGTTTCCATTCAAGTTGGTTTCCCAGCGAGTGGGAAGAGTTCGTGCAGGGAGCCTTACCCAGCAAGGGTTTCAGCCGCCAAATCGACACACCTCCGGAAATCCTACCATATCCTCCTAAAAATTGAGCCAAACACATACCTCAAACCCTCTCCCTGTATGGCATCGACACACCTCAACGAAAAATGTAGGGTTTCGGCGATTTGCTGAAGTGTGTAGATTAGCTTCATTGGACGCTTTTTTAGCGCAGTTTTCAATGGTTAGTAGGTTGACTTATTGCCTAAATTAGTATGGATTTGCGCGATCGCGTTTTCCAATTCCTTATGTACCTGAAACATGAGGCTGGCATCTTCAAGCGATGTAAACTCTTGGGGTAAATCTTCTTTGGCAATAAAGTTGAGGCAGCCTAGAATTCGCTGCTTCCACTCCTGTTTAGTTTTAGTTTCCCAAGCTTCAAAAACCTCCGATTCCTGTAACCCTTCTATTTGATGAAAGCAATTATTGCGTTCTTTTTTAGCCGATTCCCAAACTATTCTAATATGTGGATGGTCTTTCCAATCAGGTCGAGCTTGTTTGAGTAACTCATAAATTGGGTCGCCATATAAACCTATCTGACCCCATTTTTGGAATTTTGTTTGATTTGGCTCAGAGAGTGCCTTAAAGTAGTTTGGTAACTTTTGACAAACGGAAAGCTTGACTTGAAGCCCATATTTTGGGTCTTTGACTAGGTAAGAGCTATAATGCTTTTCCACCCATTTAATAACAGAGCCTTCAGCGGCACGGAAGCTATGGAATAAAGCATCAACCGTACTACCCTGTTCCAAGCGAATCCAAGCCAGATAGAGAGATTCATAGCCTGACTGATACCACGGAAAATTCTTGATTGATAGCAACTTGCGATCGACTAAAATTTTCTTAAATTTTTGAAATTCAGCAAAATTCCACTGTTCGCCTGCATCTAGCAAATATTTAATCCGTTTCTCATCATGATTATTAGGAGTTGTCGTTGTCAGTCCTAAAATATCGCGAACGCCTGAATAGTCATGACGCGCAAGCAGTGCTTTTGCCTCTTGCTGTTGAATCGCGCCTAAATAACTAGGCGATAAAATTTTATCGGTTTGTTGATTATATTCATTACTAACTAGAAACTCTACATTCGTTCTGAATTGTGCCAAGCTGACAAACTGTACAGCCGATGAAATGGCTGGAGTACCCGCTTGATGACTGACATAAACTTTATCATTAGGGTTTACCTCGATCGCTTCCCTATCCAGTTGTTCGCGGAGATTAGTCCGAACTAAATCGAGGACATAGTTCCAGTCATCGAGTCCCTTTTCCCCAGAGGCTGGAGATAGGGAAATCCAGACACAGTTTGCCTCAGGGAATT
>DATNPC010001082.1:0-15716 GCA_036703375.1 Allocoleopsis sp. | reverse complement strand
TGGCAAATACTAATTTGATCGATATAGGACCAGAAGAGTGGCTAGGTTACTATTCCCAAGCCTCTTATATCTTTACAAGTTTTTACCACGGTCTCATATTCTCAATTATTTTCCGCAAACCTTTTACGGCTTTTATTCGCTCCTTGAAAGGGGATGACAAATCCAGTAAGGTCAACGATTTGTTAAAAGACCTCAATTTAGAAAACCGCAGCTTAAGAATTGACGAAATTCCTGATGCTCCCAAAAAGTTAAATTTTGAGATAGATTTCAACGATGAAAAATTGAATCAAATGATTCATGCATCTAAGACTTATCTCGCCAAAGTTTTAAGCAATAATAATGAACATACGAAAATCAACATTTCTTATGTTCTAGCTAGCAACAGAAGTAATGATTTAACTCACAGCTTATCACTCCCAGATAATCAATAAAATACTTTTCTGTTAGTGGATAGTCTCTTCCTTACTAGTTGCCAATCAATGAAGAAGTGTGGGCAGAAAATCCAGCCGCATTGAGTGCTGAAACTACCGCTTGGTCATCTTGTACGTGGTACTTAGAATTAAAGCGCACAAATTGATGATGAGATGGGGCGAGGACTTTTGCTAGCACAGGGACTTTCGCCTGATTTTTTTGTCCGGCGTGTTCTTGCAAAATGGTTTTCAGGTGGGTGAGTTTCCCTTTATCTGTTACTCGTTCAGGGGTGAGTTCTACGACGACCATACGAGCGTCTTCGATTAACTCTGCATCCTCAATAATCAGTTGGATTTGATCGTCGCGTTGATCGGCTTTACCCCAAACAATTAAACGAGCATCAGGTTGGAACAGCGAACCGATGCGCTCGTAACTTTTCGGGAAAACGACGCCTTCGGCTTGCCCTGTGAGGTCTTCTATCTGAACGATGACCATGCGATCGCCTTTTTTGGTGAGGATAGGCTTGACATCGGTTAACATCACAATGGCGCTAATCAGCGATCGCTTATTTTGTTCTGCTAACTCATTGAGATTAATCGGAGATAACACTTTCGCCACGGGTTGCGCCGACTTGAGAGGGTGATCGGATACATAGAAACCCAGTAATTCTTTTTCCAACCGTAACTTTTCTTGAGGTGAGAAATCGGCAACTGTGGGAGCTTTTGGGGCAGATTTCCAAGCCTCGCTGCTGTTGCTTTGGTTCTCGTTCATGCCTCCTAACATATCGAACAGATTGCCTTGACCAACTTCTCGATCTTTGGCACGGCTTTGCGCCCAGTTGATAACCAGTTCTAAATCTTGGATCAGTTGATTGCGATTGGGGGCAATGCTATCAAACGCACCACTGTAAATTAACGCTTCTAAAGCACGACGGTTAACGGTTCGTAAATCGACGCGATCGCAAAATTGAGCCAGTGACAGAAACAGGCCATCTTTTTCCCGAGCCTTCAAAATACATTCAATTGCTCCATCGCCCAAATTTCGCACGGCCGATAGTCCAAACAAGATTTTGCCACCCACTGGTGTGAAGTCGATCTCAGAACGATTGATATTGGGTTGCAAGACATCAATTCCCATACTTGAACAAGTCGCAATATATTTCTGCACCTTGTCCTGGGTTCCACTACTAGCGGTTAGTAGTGCTGCCATATATTCAACGGGATAATTCGCCTTGAGATAAGCCGTTTGATAGGTGACATAACCATAAGCCGTGGAGTGGGATTTGTTGAAGCAATTTGAAGCTACTAACCCATTGACTAAAATAAAGTTATGGTCGCGTTCTACGCCAATATCATAGACCGATTGAGTTCCCAACGATTTGCGACCGACTATTTTGACCATTGTTATATTTCCTTCAAATACCTTAACTTTTTCGCTGAATTAGTTTACACAATTTAGTTTTTGTTCGGCGTTATCCGTAATTATACTGAAGTCGGATTTATAATATTCGTTCTCCTCCCTACAGAATTTTCGTACTTTCACTCTGGTACGCTTACCCCCAAGACTCCAAGATGAGAACGCAAGCGATCGACGATCGAGGAGTGGATATGGTCAAATCCGCTAAGCAAGAATTAGTCATTCAAATCGAGCGACTTCAAGCCATTTTAAAAGAGTACGAAAAAGAGCGATTTTATTCCACTGAGAATATAGATTACCAAGCCTTGACGAGAACGATAGAGCAAATTGAGAGAAAAATTAGTGAATTACAAATTAAACTAGAGGTCATGGTTGCGATCGCACTTTTCTATCCCTACAACAATCTTCATTCAGAAGAATTGACAGTCAGTCAATTATCTGCATAGTCAACATTAAATACAGGATTGCCAGCAACAAACCTACTCGCCATAAATCGTGACAACAACTTTACGTTGGCGCGGTTTGATATCGCATTCAAGGTGGAAGATTTGTTGCCACGTTCCTAACTCTAGTTGACCATTGTGTATGGGTACGGTGAGCGAAGGGCCAAGCCAGGTAGCTTGTAGGTGAGAATGACCGTTGCCATCATGCCACATCTGCTCGTGTCCGTACTCCCGACTGGGTGGAATCAACCGATTTAAGAGTTCGGGTAAGTCGCGTTGCAGTCCTGGCTCAAATTCAATCGTACCAATGGCTGCCGTACTACCGATATTGAAAATGTGAACCATGCCCGTTTTGATGCCAGACTTCTTGACAATGGCATTAACTTGGTCGGTGATGTCGTGCATGTCGCCATGACGATGGGTGGAAAGGTGGATTTGCTCTTGATGAACCACGATCGCAATTGGGTAGACTTTCTGTTTGATATGGTATTGTGCCGCTTGTGCAAAATCTCATCTTTTACAGTGAGCAGTTACCAGTGGTCAGTAACCAGTATGAGAGTGGGAGGAAGGAGACCCTAATCGTTGCATGGTAGGCTTCGCGCGGGGTCTCGCATCCGGAGTGTGAAACTTGGTCACTGTTCACTGTTCACTGTTCACTGTTTTAACGGCATTCACGGGCTGAGGTTGGGACAAAAAAGAGAGCATCTCGCGGCCCAATTTGAATGCCGCCCCTTTGCTGGGTACCCCATTTCGTGATGTATTTTTGACCATCACCTCCTTTGCCAACTGCGATCGCAAAGCTGTAGCGTAGTTCTTTGTAACAACCAATCTGCAAACCGGGCATCTTGGCTGCTTTCATATCAAAGTAATCACCCGCTTTATTGATAATGGCGAGTCCTTTATTACCGCGCTCGATGAACAGTGTATTTGGATTATCCGCTCCTTGGGCAATTTCTCCCCCATTGCGGAAATATTGCGGCTGTCCGAGCATTTTTTGATGGAAGTAGACGCCTGCCTTGGCGATCGCATCCTGGGCATCATCTTTGTAGATCATGGGAACGCCTTCTTGACGGGCGAGAACGAAAGCATTGGCCAACTTCGTGTCTTGGGGACTGGGTAATTTATAGCCGATTTGACCCTTGACGATATCATGGTTTTGAGCGAATGTGACAGCTCTCACTCCCGGCAGTGCTTTACCGGAGGCGGCGGGATCGATGAGCGATCGCAAATCGCCCCCGATTTTAAAGGCATTGCTCATCGTACTCACCAAGTGGAAGTCAGTAACCGAAAAGATTCCAGTGTACTCGCTACTTTCTGCAATCGTTTGCCCAATCACCTCGCCATAGACGAATTTGTCTGACGGTACCCCATTGAGAACCTCGCGGAAGAAGTTCGGTTCAATATGCTTTGCCGCATCAAACCGGAAGCCATCGGCACCAAGGGCGAGGAGTTTCTTGAGGTAGTTTTTCGCTTCCTGCCGAACGTGAGGCGATTCTGTTTTGAGATCGGGGAGATCGCAGTTAATCCAACCTTGCGTGACGGAAACGCGATTATTGTAGTCGATGCAGTGTTTTGGATGGAAATCTTGCGGTGAAAAGCGAGGATAATTCAGGGTTTTGATGTAATTGCCATAGTTCGCCATGTGATTGAACACCACATCGATGATTATTTTCATCTTCCGGCTGTGCGCGGCGTTGATGAGTTCTTTGAGTTCTTTTTCCGTACCCAGAGGGCTGTCGATCGCCGTATGATCGATCGGCTGATATCGCGCCCACCATTCGGAGGACGGGTTACTCTTCTGGGGAGGCGAAACTTGGATATAGGTGTAGCCCAGCTTTTGCAGTTCGGGAAGTTGAGCGTTGATATCTCGAAAACGCATGTCAAACGCTTGATAAATGACGCCAGTTTTTGCTGTCGCGCTCTGGGTGAGATGCCCTGAAGCCGTAAAAGAAGGGGAAATCTCTTGGTTCGCTGTGGTGGATGGAGCATGACAGGCACAAACAAGGGCAAGTGCAATACACCAGCCAAGGAAGAATGGAAACGAGCGTCGCATGAACAAGCCTTAAGGATACTGTTGGCGAATGGTAGATCGGAGAACTCACCTCAACGATTGTGCAGAGTTTACGAGGCAATGCTATGAATGATGCGATCGCCTGCCTAAAGCGTTGATTTTTCATTGAGTGAGGGGTGTTACCCCTGATTCGCCAACAGTATCCTAAAGTACGAGGGATGAAAGGGGAATGGGTAATGGGACAGAATTCTCTATGATTTACCGTAGAACCATGAGTTAGCCTGGGGTTATTGGGATAGGAGCGTCGCATGATACAGTACAACCCGTTGCAATATCTTCCCACTGCTGAAGAACTGCCCGACTCCGATGACACCCCTGTGGATAATGAACTGCAAATCCTGATTGCCCATCTGTTACGAGTAATTCTGGCTTTGCTATGGGCGGAACGCACCGACTGGTTTTTGGGAACCAACATGGGAGTTTACTACGAACCGGGGACAGACGCGATCGTACCGGATGGCTTTCTCAGTCTAGGAGTAGAGCGCTTTAAGGCAGGTGGTAAGCTCCGACTCAGCTACGTGCTTTGGCAAGAGAAGGACATTGTGCCGCAGTGGGTGTTAGAGGTAGTCTCGAAAACCCCTGGTGGTGAGTACGAGGGAAAAATGACCAAGTATGCCGAGATGGGTGTACTGTACTACACCATCTATAATCCTGACTACTGGAAACGAGACAAGCACGACCCGTTGAAAGTTTACCGTCTAGTCAATGGCATCTACGAGCGTCAGACGGGAAACCCAGTGTGGATGCCTGAAATCGAACTAGGAATTGGTTGCGAACGGGGTACTCATGAAGGATACACTCTTGAGTGGCTCTACTGGTACAATCAGCAGGGCAATCGTTTTCCCGCTCCAGCGAATGTCATTGAACAGGAGCGGCAACGAGCTGAACAAGAACGACAGCGGGCTGACCAACTAGAGCAGCAACTTGAAGACTTGCGTGCCAAGTTGCGAGAACGGGGAATTGACCCAGACAGCCTCTAAGTGCAAGAAGGCAGAAGGCGAGAAAGCTTGTACAGTAAACTTTTTAACCTTTTTTAACTGGATAGTTATTTGAGCCACGTTGCACTCAGTTCAATCCCCACACTATACCTGGTCACTGTTCACTGTTCACTGTTCACTGTTTCAAAGACCAACCTCTGACAACAACTGCTGCATCATTTCCCAGGTCAACCCTTGCTGTAAATATTGAGGTGAATTGGGGTTGTAGGGACTAGCTACGCGATCGATCTGAAGGATCTTGGCATTCTCTGACAGTACGGGTTCATCCGGATCGGACGGAGTGGAACGCATCAAAGAACTGGAAAAGCCTTTAAAGATGGCAATTTGGTCTTCTTCACCGGCAATCTCAGCTGTGACAATTAGAACTTCCTGAGGACGCTTGATGGTGTATTGCTCTAGACGCCGCCCTATGGATTCGGTCATTGCAAAATAATCATTCAATCGTAAAGTCTACTGTTTCTACTGTTTATTGTTCCATTGCCGATCGCCCCTGCTTGCCCAGTCGAATCAGGACGAAATAGCTCAAATACAGGACGTAAATAAATAGTCCCACCATGCCGATAAAGCCTAGGAATGGGGGCTTGGAGTTGTGATGAAAATAGTCCTTGAACAGTAAAGGGGCTTCCAACCACACTCGGCAAAACCCATCTGTTGCTGCCCCACCTACAAACCCACAGCGCAAAAACGGAATCGTTACGATCGCGCCTAGCACGCAGTAGACACTAACAGCCCAACGCCATGCAGTTAGCACGAGTTTCAAGGGACTCTGAGGGCGATCGTCAATATCTTCGTTCACATCGACCCAAAACCAGAGTGAGATAGGAATCAGAAGTCCGGCACACCAACCCGCAACAAAACCAATCGGCCAACCCGCAATCAATAGGTAAACCGTAATCGCCAAGAGGCTGGCGATGCGCCAGTAAATGATGAGCAGGCGCACCATCGAATCGGCTTTCTGAACGAAGGCCCAAATCAGCAGAATCAACGGAAAGATCACTGTAAACAAAACCGCTACTCGGTAGTCTGTCCAAACCAGCGATCGAAGAAGTTCCTCTTGCATTACCTATTGCCGAAATAATCTTTATCTATGTTATGCCAGTGATGACAGTGTATGACCCAATACGGTTGCTGAACTATAAGCTGTTTGCCATTTAAACCTGATGGTTACGAATGACACAATCCTTGTCATGCCACCATCTTGGTTGCTACTGATACCCAATTTCAGTGCGTGACAGCTTAGAACAAACAACAAACAGCTGGGATAGGTCTAGCCAGACTCCCAGCTGCTCAGGAAGAATTAACGCAGTCAAACAGTACGAAGCGATTGACTCCCAGAAGAACTCTAGTCGTCGTACAACCGGCACTCATCGGCGTCCGGGTTAGCATCGCAATAGACTTCCAAGGAGTTTTTGGGCTTTTCTTTTTGCCGCTGATGCGACGCCTCTGCTTGCAGTTCTTCTACCACATCCCAGGCCGCTGCACAATCACCGGAGCTTGCGCCTTTCACATCACAAACAGCTCTAGCTGCTTCGAGTTCTTTCTGAATTTTTTCTTGAATATCGCTCATTGGCTTCCTTTTCCTGATTACTGTACGTGAGTACAGGAAACTTCTTAACTGTGTTTTTGACCGTTTTGGAAATTTCCAATTCGAGTCCAAGGACGCGCAGTCACTCAGCCAGTGAATTGCTACCTAGCTTTTTAGTATCGCCAAATAGCCTTTCGTCGCCAAAATTGACCTTTATTTTTTAAGATTTTGTCAATCTTGGCTGATGCTTGGTCGTTCTACACGCCACAAACTCTATTATTCATATTAACTTATGTGAAGCATTGTTTCTACTACTTAAGTGTCCTGTCAGCCTTTAGTAGGACAACAGCAGGTACTATAAGCACATGCTAGAGTTGCATCTCTTAGAGTTATGATAAGGCTTTAAGTGCTCACCAACTGTCTCAACCCACACCGGCATCGGCGGTAACTTTGGTAAAATCAATGCCTGATCGGATTAAGTGGTCAAACGCCTTATCAACTCGTCCGTCTTTAGAAGCAGCAGTGACGGAAGTAGTCAATCGCGTTGAGCAGTCATTATCGCAGCCAGCCGATCTCGGTTTAGTGTTCATCTCCTCTGCTTACGCTAGCGAATATTCTCGACTCATCCCTCTACTTCAGGAAAAGCTATCCGTACCCGTGCTAATTGGTTGCGGTGGCAGCGGTATTATCGGACTAAATGCTCGGGGTGAGATACAGGAGGTGGAGGAAGCACCAGCCATCAGCCTTTGCTTGGCTCATCTACCCGATGTTAATGTTCACCCCTTTTATATTCCTGCTGAAGAGCTTCCCGACTTGGATAGTCCGCCGGATGCCTGGGTGGATTTAATCGGTGTCTCACCTCAAGAGCAACCTCACTTTATTCTGCTAGCCGACCCCGTTTCTGGCATCAACGATCTCATTCAAGGTTTAGATTTTGCCTATCCCCAGTCAGTCAAGGTCGGAGGATTGGCGAGTGGCGCGATCGGTTACACGAGCAGTTTATTCTATTTCTCGCAAGAGCAGGAGCGGGATTCAACGTTATTTCGCGAGGGAACTGTCGGTGTCGCCTTGAGCGGCAATATTGTTTTAGAAACGATTGTGGCGCAAGGCTGTCGTCCGATTGGTAAAACGTATCAGGTAACGGCATGCGAACGAAATATCCTGTTGGGATTAGCTGAACAAGACGCCGATGAGATGATAACGGCTGATGTTGAGTCTCGCCCACCGTTGGAAGTGCTGCGAGATTTACTGCAAAGTCTAAGTGAAGCAGATCGAGAACTAGCTCAACATTCCCTGTTTATCGGTGTCGCTAGGGATGAATTTAAGCGACAGTTAGGTCATGGGGATTTTCTCATGCGTAACATATTGGGAGTCGATCCCAGAGGGGGCGCGATCGCAATTGGCGATCGCATTCGGCCCGGCCAGCGCATTCAGTTCCACCTACGCGATGCTCGAACGTCAGAGGAAGACTTAGAACTGCTTCTCCAGCGCTATCAATCAGACGAGCGTCACTCCACCGATGCGGCTGGGGCTTTACTGTTCTCTTGTCTGGGACGAGGAAAACAGCTCTACGGCAAGCCCGATTTTGACTCCCAACTCTTCCGACGCTATATAGAAAATATTCCTCTCGGTGGTTTCTTCTGCAATGGAGAAATTGGTCCCGTCGGTGGTAATACATTTCTCCACGGTTACACATCCGTGTTTGGAATTTGCAGCTCGAAAAAATCATGAAAAATTATGAATGATGAAACAATCAAACTAACTTAATTCATCATTCATAATTCTGCATTAGACCTGTTTTGAAAGTATTCTTTCAATCCAATAGCAGCGTTGAGTGGTTATCAATGAGAGCAGGTTTACCATCACTCGTGGTAGCGCTGTAGGTATGGAAGTAGCGACGGACATCAGGTGAGAAATGTGGGAAGTCAACAAGAGCGTCACCAGCCGCAATATTAGCCCAGAAGTAACGTAGTTTGGGAGCTAGTTCTTCAGCATCGGAAACGGGTAGATTTAAGGGTTCGCCAGTTAGAAGTCTGAGCATGAAAGGATGCGATCGCTCTCCAATCCATTCTCGTGAAATTTGTGGTAGATTTTCCCATCCTGGTACCGATTTGATGCGATGAGACTCAATTTGTAAAGAGCGCTGTCCTTGTTTGTTCGTTCGGAACTGAAATATCCGGTAGGGATGAGGATAGCTCACTAACGAACCTGTTGTGATGTCATAAATACCGTCACGATAAGCAACGTCCTGAACGTGTAAATGCCCTGTAAAGACTAGATTGACACCAGCCGCTTTCAGCATTTTGAGCAAAACGGGAGCATTTTCCATCATGTATCGGCGTCCCAAGGGATGGTGGCTTTGACCGGGTAGATGCTCTACCACATTGTGGTGTACCATGACTAGCACTAACTTGTCTTTGCTTTGAGCCAGTACGCGATCGAGCCATGCTAATTGCTGTTCGTCCAAACGCCCCACGGGTAATTGTTTACCCGATTCGTCAAATTGATTGGAATTGAGTCCAATTAGCTGTAACCCTGGCAGCACTTCATGGGTGTAGTACAGTTGCTCTGGGTTGTCATAACCAAACTGGCGATAGTAGTAGGGAAAATCGCTTAAACCAATGGAGCGATCGTCCGGCAGTAAATTTGGCACATCATGATTTCCCGGTACCACGTAAACTGGAAAAGGCAGTTGACTCAACCGCTGTTGTAACCAGGTATGATTATCGACTTCACCGTGTTGAGTTAAATCTCCTGGTAGCAAGAGGAAGTCAATCTCTAGCACCTTCAAGTGTTCCAATGCCAGCTCTAATGCTGGAATACTAACTTCTACCAGATGAAAGCGGTTGGGGACATTCCAGATAGTATGAGACAATCCAATATGTAGGTCGCTCACTACTGCAAAGCGAAAATTTAAGACCATAATAGGGATTTTATTAAACTAAATTCATCACTCTTAGAATTATCTCATTTACTGGATGTTAAAAATTGAATTCGCTCTTGTTATTACGATTGACAAATTCAATGATTTATCTCTGATTAGATAATACTTTCATGAAATCAATGCTATGTAAGTTTATAGATAATGACCGGGTGAAATAGAATTAGGATTCAGGACATTTTCTAGAGGGAGGGGTAAAAGTTGCCAAGAGTCCGAGTACGCCAACACGTCAATCCGCTGAGTAATAAATATCAGACACCCGTATCTGTACCGGATTGGGAGAAAGTGTATAGTCAAGCCGATCGCTCTTTACATTTGGATATTGGCTGTGCCAGAGGCGAGTTCCTGTTGAAAATGGCGACATTAGAACCCGACTGGAATTTTTTGGGTGTAGAGATTCGCGAGCCTTTGGTAGAACAGGCAAAGGTTCTAGTGTCGGAGTTGGGGTTGAGTAATCTTCACTATTTATTTTGCAATATCAATAACTCTTTAGATCCAATTTTGGCATCGTTCCCAAGAGGTATCTTGCAGCGGGTAACGATTCAATTTCCTGACCCTTGGTTCAAGAAGCGACAAGCAAAACGACGTGTAGTGCAGCCAGAATTAGTGAATACTTTGGCAACCCATTTAATTGATGGGGGCATGGTTTTTCTTCAATCGGATGTTGAAGCCGTAGCAGTAGAAATGTGCGATCGCTTTGACGCTCACCCTGCTTTCCAGCGACAAGGCACGGATTGGTTGGCAACTAACCCTTTGCCAGTGCCTACAGAGCGAGAACTTCATACGCAGTCTCTGGGCGAATCTGTTTATCGCGCTGTGTTTTATCGGTGTGAAGAGAGCGACACCACCGTGAACTAAAGTTCCGGCTCAAAGCTTAAGTCCGTTGAAACGGACTGGCATTCCTACCAGTCAGTTTTAGCGGTACAGCCTTTTCAGTAGAATGTCACTGAAATAACATAGGTTCGTAGTCGGCACTTTGGCTCAGACATAGGCAGGGGCTTCAATGCCTAATTTCTGCATTAGTGTCTCCAACGAGGTACCCCGCAGACTTGCCAGTTCGATTAAGTACTGAATTCGACGAGCATTGGCTTGTTCAATTTGGTCAGAGATTTCAATTAATGTTGCCTGTTCCTGGGAAGTTAATGTTTCAGCACGGCGTTTGGCAATCAACGCATGATAGTTCTCCCACATTTCTGGTGTCAAACCCAGATTAATTTTCTGCAATAGGTTAGCTTCAGCTTTTGAAAGGCGGGAAGCATCACGCAAAGGTGAACGCAAATGCTCTTTTAATGTATTCACAATGTAGTGGCTTGGATCGAGTCCCTGTTTAGCAGTCTCATCCCGTAGCTGTTGTTCGAGTTCTGGCGTAAGCTCAAGCGTGATTGTTGCCATACAGATATCCTTTGGCGAAATATTCGATAGATCTATTTTGCTCGCATCATTGACTGTAGAGGAAAAGCGATCGCGTTTTCGTTATCGCAGATTAGTTGCCGACAGGTTAAAACCTGCGGCTATACAAACAAAGTGTGCCTACGCACACTCAGAAAATCTCTTAACCCGCGCAGGCGGGTTTTGTTTGTGTAGATGCGATTTCTAATCGCCATCGATACCTTCACATTTTGTGCGGAACGAGATGCGATCGCTTTGTATTTACCCCTAAAGATTGATGCTAATGTAGGGGCGCAATGCCTTGCGCCCTTACCCAAACCCAAATGCTGGCAAACAACCAATGAGGGCTACCGAGGTTTTAAAGCAATACGCCGATGGGAGACGAGATTTCAGTGGAGAAAATCTCAGAGGTCAATCTTTCAAAGGAAAAGACCTCTCCGAGGCAAACTTCAATGCAGCCGATATTCGAGGGGCAAACTTTACGAATGCTTACCTCAAAGATGCTACGTTTTGTAGAGCAAAAGCGGGATTGCCGTATTCCTGGATAGCTAACTTAGTTTTATTTTCCTTAACTATGGCAATCTTAACAGGCAGTGCATCAGGCAAAATTGATGTGGCTTCAATTGCTTTAAAGATCCAATTAGGTAACCTGACCTCTTTTATTCCTACGATAGCTATTTGCTCTATACTAATTTTCTTCTTGATTGGCATTATCCAGTATGGTTTAAGAGCAACTTTTATTGTCTTAGCCTTAAGTTTGTATTTAATCTGGATTCTAGCTTGGGCTGGTCAAGGAATATATCAAGCTGAAGCTTGGGCTTGGGCTTTGGCTTTGGCCTTTGGTTGGACTGGGTGTTGGATTGGATTGGGAATTTTAGCTGAATCTTGGATATATCATTGGGCTTGGCTTTGCCTTGGTGTTGGAGCTTCAGTTTGGTCACTAGCTGGATTGACTCAGGCTTATGATAGAACCTTGTTCAAAGCATTTTACTGGTTTTTAGCCGGAGTTTTAGGTTGGGTTTTAGGATTACTAGGAGTTTATATTGGCAGACAAGCCTTTGCTGGTCAGCTAAAATTTGCAGAGATTTTGTTATTTACAAGGACTGTGGGGGCAGTTAATGGTTCTAGCTTTCGCAATGCGGACTTAACCGACGCTGACTTCACCTCTGCCATACTCAACAGCACAGACTTCAGAAACGCCACTCTTACCCGCACCAACTTTCACCAAACTAAAAAACTTGATCGCGCCAGAGTCGGCAACACAATTTTAATTGATACCAAAGTTCGGGATTTAGTCGTTACCCATCGAGGTGCTAAACAATCTTATGTTGGATGCAATCTCAAAGGTGCAAACCTCGTAGGTGCTGACCTCAACGACTCGGACTTAACCGAAGCCGATATCAGTGGTGCTAATCTACAAGGAGCCTGGTTAGAGCGAGCCAACCTCACCAAAACCCAAGCCCTGAACACGAATTTCCACGAGGTCCACTTGACGGGAGCCTGTATAGAAGCCTGGAATATTGACAGCACCACTCAACTCGACGGTGCCATCTGTGACTACGTTTATCTCCACAACAACCACCAAGAACGCCGTCCCAATAGTGGCGAATTTGCCCCAGGAGAATTTACCAAGCTGTTTCAAGAAGTCTTGACAACCGTCGATCTCATCTTCCGCAACGGCATCGACTGGAAAGCCTTTGTCCTCTCATTCAATAGCGTCCAATCCCAAAATGAAGGTGCTGATCTATCGCTGCAAAGTATTGCCAATAAAGGGGATGGCGTTGTTGTTGCCCGATTGAACGTTTCGGAAGACGCCGATAAACAAAAGATTCATAGTGACTTCATGCAAAGCTATGAACTCGCCCTCAAAGCTGTTGAAGAGACCTATAAAGCTAAACTCAACGCGAAAGACCACGAGATTGAAATCTACCGACAAAAAAGCTCCGAAATGAAAGAAATTGTCAGTTTACTGGCAAGTAGACCGATTAATGTTGATGTTAAAGCTACAGCAGATAGTAAATCTATGAACGACAGCACCGACCAAAGTCGTAAGATTCAAATTGGCGACATTAGCGGCGATTTCAACGCCACTACTGGAGCCTTAAATTTAGGCGAAATCAGCGGCACTGTTGCCGAGACAATTAATCAATTACCCCCTTCTAGCGAACCCGAAAAACCAGGAATCAAAGAACTACTCTCGCAACTGCAAGCTGCCATTAACGACCCAAACCTAGCCGACGACGACAAAGCGCAAGCCCTAGAACAAATAAAAGTCCTCGCAGAAGCTGGACAAAACCCCAACAGCGAAACCGCACAAAAACAGGCAAAACGAGCGATGGGATTTTTGAAGGTAATTGCTGAAGGCTTACCCAGTGCTGCACAATTAGTGAAAACTTGTCAGGACGTGTTGCCTGCGATCGCGCATTTCTTCGGTTTTTAATATTCATTACCTAAATGTTTACCATAGACCGGGGCAACCACAGGGGGATTGCCCCTACGGGTACGTATCCAATATTTATCTCAATGGTAGGTATAGCGCGATCGCTTTTTCCCTAAACCCAAGAACGGAACCACATCCGCAACTGATACCCTTGAGTCGATAAGGGAAGACCCAAGTAGATTGGCAACCAAAACACAAACGCCAAGAGGACTAAAATAATTACCGTCACACCAGCGCTTCGGTAATCAGGTTTGCCACTGTGCAACCAGCGATCCACGAGCCACGCCAGCGCTAACCCAGAGAAAACAGAGGCTCCCATGTAGTGGTAAAGAAACGTGCAGCGAGTCACTCTGACCCATGGCAACAAATTCGCCAGCCAGTTCAGGACTAGATAGAGTGCAATCCAGGTAGAAGGAGTTGGGGATAATTTCCAACCGACTCCTCCCAGGAAACGCACCGCTAATAGAATGAGCAATAACAAAAGTGCCGCTGTGGATAGCCACCAGAGAAACGGATTCCCCATCGCGTGGACATCATAAATCACCTTCCCGGCACCCGCAGGCAGAGGCGGATAAGCAGGCACTTGCTCCGTGGTATTCCGCGCTGTCTGATAGAAGTAGGCCACTGGACGCCACATCAACAGCCAGCTATACCACCGTGAACAATAAGGATGTACCTTCGGGCCATCGCCAATCTTTTCGTGGAATGTCAAAATGTCGATTTGTGCCTGCCAGAATCCCGGTGTGGGATTCATAATCAGGTGGGGAATCCAGAGGACGCTGTAGGTGAGAACTGGAATGATGCCGAAATTCCAAACAATATGGAAAAGATTTAACTGAGTCAGATTTTGCAGCGATGTTCTCTGGAGTGCGGAGTACTGACTACTGACTTGTGTGCCAGTAGTAAGCGCTTTTCTCTCCTGTCGTCCCGTGAGACGCACTCGTATGAACTGCATTACCCAAGCGGCTGACCAAATCATGTAGGCACCGAGCAGGAACCACAGCCCATTCCATTTGATACAAGCCGATGCCCCAAAAAAGACTCCTGATAAAGCCAGGTTTCCCCAACGTTGCGATTTTGGACGTGCTAAGGCAATTAGAAAGAATAACTGACCCAGTAATCCAAAGATAACGAGATAAACGTTATTTAAGGCATAGCGAGACTCGACCAAAAATAAACCATCCGTGGCAGCGAACAGGGCAGCGATCGAGGCGAAGCTGCGACTGCGATTGAGCTGATAGGCAATGGCGGCAACGACTAAGGGAATAAACGAGCCAGTGAGGGCATCCACCCAGCGATAACTCCAGGTAGAACGCAGCGAACCCGTCAAGCCGTTTACCGTATCTTGCCCGATGGGAAGATGAGAGCCAATCCACATCCCGATCGCAATAATGTACTGAGATAACGGTGGATGGGCATTAAAAAAATGCGTCCCGGTTAAGTAGTCATTGGCGAACTTGGCATAATACACTTCGTCAAATACCAGAGTATTAAATCGACCCAGTCCCCAAAAGCGCAGGACAAGCGAGAATAGAAAGATCGCGGTCATGCCAATGCCAAACCAGGGGATAGATGAGTTAGATAGCTTTTTTGAGAAAGTCATAGAACAAAACCACGCTTGATAGCTCAAAGCTTTTGTGAGAACTGTGTCGCTTCTTTCCAAACGTTACTCGATCGGAGATTAATCTGAGGACATGTGTGTTTCAGGGTACAGTCATGAGTAACACGGAAACAAATGAGTTGACTCAGATCTGTCTTGAAAATGGGTAATCGGTAATGGGGAAGAGAGATTTTCATCGTTTGTTGTGAGCGATCAGCTTCGCTGGTGCCAAAGGCAATCGCGTTCATGGGTGTCTTGCACCAGCCCTAACTGTTACCTACAATCCCGCCCTGAACTAAAGTACCCTACGCGCTACGCGCATGCTACGCAAACGGGAACGCTGCGCGAACGGGCTAATAGCTAAAGTCAGCTAAAGCTGACTCAGTAAGGGTTTGAGTCCGTTGAAACGGACTTAAGCTTTGAGCCGGTTCGCGCAGCGTTCTCGCAGAGTACTTTAGTTCACGGCGAGGTGCAAGACCCCC
>DATNPC010001081.1:0-4085 GCA_036703375.1 Allocoleopsis sp. | reverse complement strand
ATCTCAAATTTGATTAACATTTAACAATTCAATTAAGCGGAGCATTGCCGGATTTGAGGATTCGAGATAGGCGATTTTGTGGTTGCGATCGCGACCTCAGAATGGCAATTCAATAGATTGAGCAATTACCGGAGAGATAAGGAAAATAGGGAGAGAGAAGATTTCCTTCCTCACCTCCCTGATTGCTCAACTTATTGAGTTGGTGTTTCCTATAGTGCTGAAGTCAGTTCGATACTCTTCTACTCAGCTCATGAGTTAGGACGCTTTTTGTGCAAATCCCAAGATGGCTTAGCATTTGGATCGTCAGAGTTCTCAAGGGTGAACTCATAGTCAGATGACCTGACATCCTTCGCTGTCTCTGGGTTAGAACGTGCGGCATCTTTTACTGATGACTTGACATCTTTAGCACCTTTGTTGGTCGATCGTGCTATCTGTTTTACCGCTGGTATGGTATCTTCAGCAGATTTTTTGGTAGAGTCTGTTGCATCTTTTACCGCAGGCTTAATATCTTCAACGGTATCGCTGACCGAGTTGGCAACACCTCGAACAGCGGGTCTGACGTCTTCAACGGTATTGCTGACTGAGTTGGCGACATTCCGGATTGCGGGTTTGGCTTCCTGTGCTGCACCCCGGACTCCCTTGACTACAGCAGACTTGCTCTCCTGAACGGTTTCCTGAACGGTTTCTGCTGTATCCACTACAGCGGGTCGAACATCTTCAACGGTATCGCTGATAGAGTTAGCAATATTTCTGACCGCTGGTCTGACTTCTTGTGCAACACCCCGAACTCCCTCGACTACAGCAGGCTTGCTTTCCTGAGCGGTTTCCTTAACGGCCTCTGCTGTACCCGCTACAGCCGCTCCGACATCTTCAACAGTACCTTTGACCGAGTTAGCGATATCTCTCAGGGCCGGTCTAGCTTCCTGTGCAGCACCCCGAACTCCCTCGACTACAGCGGGCTTGCTCTCCTGAACGGTTTCCTTAACAGCCTCTGCTGTGTCCACTATTGCAGGTCTGACCTCGTCAACAGTATCCCTGAGAGAGTGAGCAATCTCTCGGACAGCAGGGCCTGCTTCGTGTGCTGCATCTTTGACTCCCTCTACTACAGCCGGTTTGACCTCTTCAAGCGTATCTCTGACCGAGTGGGCGACATCTCTGACCGCAGGTGCGACCTCTTGTGCTGCGTCCTGGACTGCATCTACTGTACCGACAACTGAAGACTTGGTTTCTTCAATGGTGCCCTTAACGGCATCTCCTACATCTTCTACCGTGTGGCTAACGCCCTCAGCGGCACTCTGGGCTGCATCCACGATGCCTTCAACAGTATTGTTAACAGCCTCAGATGTACCTCGACCCGCCAAAGCACCGCCTACAGCTCCAGCTATAGCACCCAAAGGTCCACCCATTCGACCACCGATTACACCACCAATCGCTGCTCCCGCTATCCCAGCACCCAAACCTTTACCTGAGGACTCAGCATCGTGTTGCTCTTTATGGGGTTCAATAATTTCGCGCTGCTTATCTAAAGGTTGTTGGTTTTCTGTCAGGTCAATAATTTCGTCAGGCTTATCTAAAGATTGTTTGTTTTTACGCCGATCGATAATTTCGACATGTTTATCTAAAGGTTGTTTGTTCTCTGTCATAATAATGGTCTCCTTGAAAAGAAAAACTAAACATTAGGAGAAATGCGACTATCCCATATCAAAAAACAAGGGCTGATGTCGTATATCTATTTGCCCATCTTGACTCTTGTCACCGCTAGCTCGATTGGGCTGGTAATAGCAGATACAATAGTCCGTAAATTGGGTTTATCACTTGAGACGTGGATGCAGGGTTGACAATTATTTATCCTCAGCTACGTCAACTTTAGAAAGCTGTCCAGCAAATTCCTTCCTTCTAATGGAATAGTTACTAGTTATGGCTCGGGTTTAGCAACAATTTCATGCTGATTTCATTTTTACATAAGACAAAAGAGTTATTGTCATCCTTTCACTGTGTGCCGCCGTCTATAAAACTTCATGTTTAAGTTATAGCAATTGCTTTTCTTTAAAAAACAAAAAGACTTGAATTCACTGTGATAATTGTGACATAGTTGACAAATAACAAAGGGAGATTTTAATGACTTATCCTTTGTCAAACCAATCGATAAGAGAGTTTCAAACTATCATACCTTTGGCAGTGATTAATAAGGATTACTTGGAGTAATAAGGAAGAAATATGCCAAGTTAAAGATATGTACGATAATGAGCTGCTTGGAGTTTATCGACTAAAGGAGAAGAATTTCAATCAGGGAACCTCAACTGAGACTAAAGCGATCGCGGTAAAATCGGATGGGACGAAACCAAATATCGTCATCACGCCTGAGGGAGCAACGTTTTTGGGTTTCTTCGGTTTCAGTACGCTTGGGATCGTTTTCTTTTTGATGTTTCCGAGGCTGCGGAAGGTTGCACAAGATAAAACAGGAACTATCCAACAATTAGATCGATTCCCCTGTAGGAACTGTCGATACTTTACAGACAGTCCGTATCTCAAGTGTGCAGTTCACCCTGATACGGCTCTAACTAAACGAGCGATCGATTGTCCTGACTACTGCAACAGATAAATAATGTAGTAATGTTGTTATTCAGTAGTTATTCCTTTTTCTTGTCTAGAGTGAAACCTTTTTACAATGGATCGCTGATATCAACAGATCAAATTCGTAAAACGATTATTTTTACTCTTTCTGCTCTGGGTTTGGGCTATTCAATCATCAGTTGCTCATCAAAAGGACAGGGCTTAAATACAACGGCAAATAACCAGCTACCTACTTCTGAGTTAAAGGCAGCAGTAACCTCTCAAAATCGGATAGCCGAAGACTTAGCTGTACCTCAGTACAAGCACATTTTTGTGATTATTGAGGAAAACAAGGCATTCGACCAAATTCGAGGTAACCCGGATGCACCTATTATTAATCAGCTAGCACAAACCTATGGCATGGCTTCCAACTTCTTCGGCGAGGTGCATCCCAGTGAAGCTAACTATATAGCAATGCTCGGCGGTAGCACCTTTGGCATCCATGATGATGCGCCCTATTATGCCAAAGCTAGCACTCCAGAAAGTCATGGTGTTGACCATACAATTAAGGGACGTAGCTTGCTCGACCAACTGGAGGAAAAAGGGTTGACTTGGAAGGGATACTTTGAGGACATCCCTTACCCAGGATACAAAGGTACGGCTTATCCCAACTCAATCAATACACTCTATGCCTCTAAACATAACGGCTTCATGAACTTCTTGAAGGTTCAAAACGACCCTAAGGAGTTAGCGAAGCTCGTAGGTATCAATCAACTAACTTTAGATCTACAAAGTGGGAATGTTCCGAACTATAACCATATTGTGCTGAACCAATGCCATGAAATGCATGGTTTACCCCAGTGTTCTGACACTTCACAACTGATTAAAACGGGAGACAGATGGGTCGGTAAAATCGTAAACCAAATCACTCATTCAAGCCTATGGTCATCTCCGGACAACAGCGCAATTGTTATTACTTGGGATGAAGACAACGGTTCTACAACTGGTGCTCAAGGCTGTTGTGGTTATGACCCTAAGAGTGTGGCTAACTTTGGTGGGGGACACATTCTCACGATTGTGATGACCAATCACGGTTCACACGGCGTAGTGGATAATACGCCTTACAATCACTACTCCTTGCTACGAACTACTGAGGACGCTTTTGGTATCCACGAATACTTAAACGAAGCGGGTAATACTAAAGATGGGGTTCAACCCATGATACGGCTTTTTTCTACTGCTGCTAAGTAGGGATTTCGGTTATATCTTGGGCTACCTCACTAGGGCAAGTGGCGCTTTAAACCATTGCTGCCTTCCCGTCACCAGAGCGAAGAGGCAGTCGGGCATAAAAACGAGCCTTGTGCCCTAGAGCCTCCTGCTTTCTGACTTTTTTAGCTTTCTTCGCCGGAAGCCCCACAAAGAGAGCGGTACTCCGCTTGGTGTCGGGATGGATAGGCGGGTTGCTGTAGGGACGGAAGCAACCAATTAATCTGGCGAGTCTTGACCTTCAATATACTTCTTCAATGCCGACA
>DATNPC010001080.1:0-9563 GCA_036703375.1 Allocoleopsis sp. | reverse complement strand
TAGATTCAAGTTCATTTTCTGTACATGGGGAATATGAAAATACAATGCCCGAAGTCTCGTTGCTGACGGGAAAAAATAATTCAGACAACCTAACTAGAGAGTTAACCAATGAGAGAGTAGCGCCTCAGCCAATTTCTATCACCTATGGTTACTCTCGCGACCATCGACCCGACCTCAAGCAGTTTATTTTAGACTTAATTTGCAGTGGGGATGGAGATGTCCCATTGTTCTTACGAGTAGCGAATGGGGATGAAGCTGATAAAGCAGTATTTGCTCAAATCTTGTGTGAGTTCAAGCAACAGTTAAATCTGGATAGCTTAATGGTAGCCGATAGTGCTTTATACAGCGCCGCCAACTTGGTACAGATGGGTGACTTAAAATGGTTATCGAGAGTTCCCTTGACAGTGAAACAAGCCAAGGTGCTGGTATCTCAACTAGCCGAAACGGACTTTGTGTTCAGTCAAATCAAAGGATATCGTTGGTCACAACACAAAAGCCGATTTGCAGGAATCGAGCAACGGTGGTTAGTAGTACAGAGTGAAGCTCGCCGCGAAGCTGACCTGTGTAAATGGCTCCAAAAATTGGAGAAAGCTGAAGAAGAAGCTAACAAAAAGCTACGGGTCTTGTCTCAGCAAAAATTTGCCTGTAAGCCAGATGCTCTCAAAGCAGCCAAGCGCTTATCTCAAACACTGCCTTACCACAAGTTGACAAACGTTCAGACCAGAGAACTAGAGTCAAAATTATCTCAAAAAGCTTCTCCAAAAATCGAGGAATGGTCAGGAATCGCTTATCAAGTTCAAGCCCATCTGGAACGTGACGCCGAGAAAGTCGAAAGAGAAACCAAAAGTGCTGGTAGATTTGTGCTAGCCACTAATGTCCTGAATGTTAAAGAACTAAGTAATGACGAGATGCTCTCTAACTATAAAGAGCAACAAGCTGCCGAGCGGGGCTTTGCTTTTCTCAAAGACCCCTTATTTTTTACCGATAGTGTGTTTCTCAAATCACCGGAAAGAGTTTCAGCTCTCGCCCTGTTAATGGGGTTGTGTCTGTTAGTTTACACTTTGGCTCAACGGCAGCTACGTCAAACTTTAAAAACCTCACAATCTCGCCTCAAGAATCAGTTAGGTAAGTTGACAGACCGTCCGACACTCCGTTGGATATTTCAGTGCTTTCAATCCATTCATTTATTGATTTTTAACGGCGGTAAGCAAATTTCTAATTTGACGGATGAGCGTTTAGGGATTTTGCGCTTCTTTCCAGAAGCTTGTCGAAGATATTATTTGTTGAGCTGAATCACAACAATATCTTTATCTCTATTTCCAGATTTTTTAGTAGCATGAAAGTTTTTAACCTAGTAATCCTTGCCGCGAGTTAATATTTTCATTTATCTCCGATTAATGACAAGTGAGAGAACCAACCTCAAAAGCCTTCCTTTTAATTAAGTATTTCTACTTGATAAGAAGCCCAAATCTGGACTACAAGTGAACGTTTCTGGGTAGTTGCTACTCATGTGACAGTTGAGGGTGCGGAATGTGAGTTGAAAGATTGCATTGTTTTCGTTAACGGCATAAAAAATCTGAGGATTGTTAGGAGCGATCGCTAAATACAATATCGTTCCCTTAGTTCCAGTCCCCAGTTGTTCCCAGGTTTTGCCACCATCAGCGCTGCGATAAAGACCAGGGGCGGATTTGAGGAAGCGATACCCAACCATCACCGTGCTGTCTCCCTCTTTCAATAGGGCTAGACCGACAACAGGGGCATCTTGGGTATTGGGGACTAGCGTCCAATCATTACCACCATTTGTGCTTTCGTACAGTCCGGCACGAGTTGTGGCAAACACGCGATCGGGATTGCGTGGGTCAACGGCAAGGTTAAAGGGAGCATCCCCTAGCCCAGCCATGCGAGGTTTAGTCCAGGTTTTTCCACCATCAGTAGAAGCATGAAACCCTTGCGCCCCGGAAGCAGGCCAAGCATAGAAGACATTCGGGTTACTGGGAGCAACAGCCATTGCATGAAAATCCACCCCTGGCATCGAAATCTGTTTCCAGTCTTGCCCAAGGTTCTCAGTGACTTGAAAGCCGAGATTGCCCCCCGTGTGCGGATGCCCACTGGCATAAAACCGTTTCGAGTCAGTGGGATGAGCGGTAAAGCCCATGTAGTCAGCCCGTTCCTTTTCGGGTTCCATCCAGAACCACTCCCCAGTTTCAGAGCGTTTCACCAGTCCATTGTGAGTAGCAACATACAGGACTTTGGGATTGTCAGGATTCACCGTCAGTCCATGAACGTGATTGTCTGTTCGCCAATTAACGGCTGGTTCTAGAGAACTATTTGCAGCGGTTTCTTGAGTCTGAGTGGTGGACTGATTGCTAACAGGCTGATTAGTTGCTTGAGGCTGGCTGGAACAGCCAAACACTACACCTACGCCTCCAAGCAAAAGAAGGAAAAGTGCTATAGGTGCAGCGTATCCTATGGCTTTGTTCTTGGTTATTTGAGAATTTTGCTTGTGTGTATCTGGCTGAGTCATTTTCTCAATTCTCTTTGGTGCTTCAACACTTCAACAGTGATGCCTCTGCTGTTGCGATCGCTCATCGGCAATCCTCTGTTGAGCAACTAGTTCATGTATGTAGTCTTTTCCAGGCTAAACTGTGTCCGTAAGGAGAAGCTTGAAATGTCTAAGCGTCTAGTCGAAGTTTTTACAGCTGGGTGTCCTTTATGCGATGAGACTGTCAAGCTAGTGAGAGAGTTAGCCTGTTCTAACTGTGAAGTGCAGGTTTACGACCTGCGTGAAGGGTATGCCACTAACTCCTGCCGTGAGAGGGCAACTCAGTACGGTATTCACCGCGTTCCCGCTGTTGTAGTCAATGGCAAACTCGCTGAGTGCTGCCAAAACCAGCAGCCAGTGTCCCGCGAGTCACTTGTAGCCGCTGGCGTTGGGCAAGGATAAAGTACATGGGGAGGAGAAACGACTCCTCCCTATCTAATTGAAAAGCAGCATGAAGGCAAAAGAGGGTTGGTTGAGCGGTGAGTGAAGCCGTCGATTGAATGTCTCCACGCAGACGGTTGGTTATTACGAATGATTGGGTCTGCTCAACCCACCCAAGCGAATGAGTCAAAATACCCCGTTTATTTATGCCTTTGTAAAGGAGTCTTGACTCTACAGTAAGCTTGAGACTTTAAGCTGTGGTCATTATCAGTAGGTCGTGGAAAATCTACAGTGACTACAGTGGAAAATCCTTGCGAGAAATCATTCCAAAACAAACTTCTGAAGATCGGAGAACTAGCTTCTCAGGCGGATGTAGCTGTGGGAACCCTTCGATATTACGAAACGTTGGGGCTACTAGAACCAACCCAGAGAAGTGCCAGTGGCTACCGCTATTACGACCTTGAAGCTGTCAAGCGGGTGCAATTTATCAAGAAAGCTCAATCTTTACAGTTTTCTCTCTCGGAAATCCAGCAAGTGTTAGGAGTCCGTCATCAGGGGAATCCTGCCTGCCCACTCGTCCGAGACCTCCTGAATCAGAAAATTGTTCATCTTGAGGAGCAAATCTACCGGATGACAACGCTCAAGGAAGAGCTAGAAGCCTACCGAAACCGTTGGGCAGACAAACCCCTTGACGACCCTTGTGGCAAGGAGCTTTGCAGCCTGATTGAGGAAGTTGCTTGCCACGTACTACCTAACGACTAAAACTGCCAAGAACTTTTAGGAGCGATCGTGAAAATCGGCTCAATTCCCCGTTAGTCTATTAAAATCAGTTATGGTCATTGTCATTCCCGTCATGCACGCCCTGCAATGTCGCTTTTCTTTTACTTATTAAGGCTTCAGCTTGGTTGTTACCCCGTCAGATCCTAAGTGCTTTGTGCCAATGAAAAAATAGAAGCTGACTTCTTGAGCAATCTAACGCTCTTACCGAACCCTCTAAATGTCCGCCCCAGACTTGTTGTAGTCTATGTGCTTTTACTCTTTGCTAACCTCAAGCGCACTATTCGCTACTTGGATAGTCTGCTGGGCTGCTTTTTCCTTTGTAGGAACGCTCTCGTAGAGAACCGTATAGAAATAAGATTCTGGGTTTGTGATCGAAGGTCATTGTGCAACAAAAGCTAGGTTGTGGCTAGACAGGATTGAGCATTGATATTTAACTTGCCGATCGCCAGCCTTAAGATCAGGCTAGTTGAGCTATTTTTCCTGAGCCGATTTACGCAGTGTTACGAAGGCAAGGATAGTAACTACTGTGAGATATATACGTTGTAGCCAAATATTACTTAATTTGAGAGAAATATGACCTCCAATAATTCCACCGATGAACATAGTGAACCCAAGAATAATACCTAGTTTATAATCCACTATTCCATGCATCATGAAGATTAGGGTGGCAATAAGTGAGGAAAATATATTAATGAGTTTAGTAGTAGCTATTGCTTGAACAAATGTCAGTCGAAATAGCATGACATAGACGGCTGTGAGCAGGGTAACGTAACCGCCACTGAAAAAGCCACCGTAGATACCAAGTACGAAAGTAGCCGTATATCCTGCAATTTCTGCTATTTTTGAAGGCACTCCCACTACTGGAACGACTCCAGCATTGCGGTTGGCTATTGAGAACAGAGTAACGGCAATCATCGAGGTAGAGATAATAAGTGGCATCGATTTTGATGGCACAACCAAAACCAGTAATGCTCCCAAAATTGAACTGACCAGCGTTATAAATATCAATAATGGTAAACGACGACGGTCAATTACTCCTTTACCAATAAAAGGTATTGTGCCACCAATACTCATTAAGGTTAAGGCGAACATATTAGTAGCTAGAGCCGTGCGCGGTTCAATACCAAATTGAAGCATTACAGGTACCGTAATCAGGGAAGTGCTACCAGTGATTACACTAATAATGCTTGCTAGTAAGAAAACCGTAGCAAGGTTGAGGATTTGGATAACAGCCATGAGAAGTATTGTTTTGAAGTGCAAAAGAATTTGTACCACAGATAGCCATGACTTATCCTCCTGCCAACTCTCGCAAAAAAGTGCTTTGGGCCTCTCGCAATTCGACAGAGGAGTTCGCGCTCTCATCCGAGTTTCATCACCTGCTTACGAAAGCAGGCTTCAACATCTCTAGCGCCACTAAAGTTCGCTTCGGGTTGGTGTGGGGATTGATGGTAAGCTGTTGTGCCTTTAATTTGGGAGTTAGGTTTCAGCCTGTTTCTTGTGGGATGGGCATCCTGCCCGTCCGAGCTATACAATTCAAATGCCGATTAGCTTAGCAACAGCCAAACTTTGCAGCTAGTTTCGATCTTTACTGAAGAAATGACCGCTAGTAAACATCTAGACTATTCAATTTTTGTCTTGTGATTGGCAATCAGACCTTGAGTAAGCGCAAACCACTTAGGGTCACGAGAACCGTCGATCCTTCGTGTCCGATAACACCTAGAGGAAGAGTAATGTGGCAGGCAAAGTTGGCAACTAGGAGCAGGACAATAAAGCCGAGGGCAAAAGCGATATTTTGCTTGACGATCACTTGTGAACGACGACCGAGACGAATCGCATGTTCTAGCCTTTCCAACCGATCTGCCATCAACACCACATCGGCTGTTTCCATTGCCACATCGCTTCCTGTTGCACCCATGGCAATTCCTACAGATGCTTGCGCTAATGCAGGCCCGTCATTAATGCCGTCGCCCACCATTGCCACTGTATGATATTGACGTTGTAGTTGCTCGATGACTTTGACTTTATCTTCTGGCAGCAGTTGTGCATAAACGCGATCGACTCCAAGTTCTTCAGCGATACGGTGAGCAGTGCGTTCATTATCTCCGGTCAGCATGACAACCGCTTCAATTCCTAGTCGCTTCAGACGCGCGATCGCTCGTGCGGCTTCCGGTCTCACTGTATCAGCAATCGAGATAATGCCCAACACTGAATCATTGTAGGCAACCCAAACCACAGTTTTGCCCTCTTGTTCCCACTGCTGGCTTTGCGCTTCCAACGTTTGTGGACAGGAATCGACCTGTGACTGGACAAATGCCGCTTTTCCGACGATTGCTGGCTTTCGATCTATCTCTCCGGTGATTCCCTGTCCCGCAAATGCCTGCCCATTTTCGCCGGGAGTCCATACAATCTTGCGTTCACAAGCCGCCTGGACAATCGCATTACCGATAGGATGTTCAGATAGGCTTTCCAGTGCCGCTGCCACGCGCAGTAAATCCGTTTCTGATTGGTTAACCGCCAGCAAATTGACGACCTGAGGCTTGCCTGTAGTCAGCGTACCCGTTTTATCAAAGGCGATCGCTCGTACTTGTCCAATCGTCTCTAGTTGCGCCCCATTCTTGAATAAAATTCCATGCCGCGCTCCATTAGCAATGCCGGATAGCAGCGTTGGCATGATTGCCGCCATTAAAGCACAAGGCGACGCAACCACCAGAAAAATCAAGGCTCGATAGATTGTCGTTTCCCAGTCCCATCCCCACACAAACGGGGGTAGTATCGCAAGCCCAATACCTGTCAGCACAATCACCTTGGCGTAGCCCCGCTCAAAGCGTTCGATGAATTGCTGGGAGGGAGGGGCTTGTGTCTGCGCCTGTTCAACTAGGCGGATGACTCGCTGGATCAGACTGCTTTCTGGGGGTTGGTGAATTCGGAGTTTCAACGCGCCACTGCCATTGATGGTTCCGGCAAACACCTCATCCCCAACGGTTTTCTCAACGGGCAGCGATTCTCCTGTAATCGGAGCCTGGTTTAGAGTGCTAAAGCCCTCCTCAATGACGCCATCAGTGGGTACCAGTTCTCCCGGTTTAACCAGGACGCGATCGCCAATCTGAAGTTGAGCTACGGGTACCATTTGCTCTTGTCCCTGTTGCCACACACGGGCTTTATCCGAGGTGACACTCATCAAACTGCGAATGCTGCGTTCCGTGCGCTGCATCGCATAGCCTTCCAATGCTCCACTGATGGAGAAAATCAGAATCAGGACGGCTCCATCAACGATCAGGTAATACTCCCGTCGCCATAGTCCTAATCCTGCTGCCCCCAAGGCTGCCACAATCATTAACAGATCGACATCCAGTTCCTTTTCTCGCAGCAGAGTAGTCAAGCCCTCACGAGCACTGTCGTAGCCACCGATGACATAAGCTGCCGGAAGAATCAGCAGGCTGAGTCCCAGCCAACCCCAATGCAACGTTAGCCAACCCAGCAACACCAGCAAGCCACAAACAGCAGCAGTACTCCTGTGTCATACAACAGTTGGCACGATTGCGACAGACAGCAATGGCGCTAGAAGGCGTGTTAGGGCGAGATCGCCACTGTCAGTCCATTCAAATCGATGCGATCGCCCAACTGCGTCTGCTAGAAGCCGAAACTCAAAATGGTGTAGGTGCTTTAGAACAACTCTGGCAACGCCTAGATGCCGAAACCACTGCCCATCCTGAAACCTTTCAAGAATCGCTGGAACGCCTTTTGCCTGACTTGTCGGAGCGCTCGGAAATTGAAGTTCATTTGCTCTCCAAACTGGTACTCGCTTGTGGGGATGTGACGCTGTTGCCATTTGTCCGCCGCAGTCCAGGCGCGATCGCCGCTGCTCGGAATGCCTTAAAAGCTGGGAGTCTAATTGTGGGCGATGTTCCCGCTGTGGTGGCTACCCTCGACCATACCCGCCTCGCACATCTTCACTGTTCTGTTGAAACCTTGATTGCCGATTCCCATATCACGGATGCCGCTGATGCTGAGCAAGTCTTCTGGCGCGATCGCCTGTGGCAGGAACGCTTACAGCAACTTCCAGCAGGGTGTGTGTTGGTAATTGGCTATGCCCCCTCGGTCTTGATGTCAGCCTGTGCGTTAATTGAGCAGGGAAAACTTCAGCCAGCCTTAGTAATTGGGATGCCAATTGGGTTCAGCCATGCTCCTGCTGCTAAGCGACGACTAATCCGGGCAAGCGTTCCCTACCTGACTATTGATGGTTCGCTAGGGGGTGGGCTGCTAGCATCTGTTGCACTCAATGCCCTAGTTGAATCCTTATTGGAAAAGCCTGATTGCCACTGTTATCTCACGGCTTCCTGATGTGTTTTATCATTGCTCCGTCAGAAGGCTGGAACTCGTTAACTGATTACAACCTTCTGGATAGGACAGTTTCCCTGCCTGAATATCTGTTCTCAATCAAAGTCTACGACCAAGGAGCGATCGCTGCTTAGAGAAGGGAAGAGCAACCGAAAGCCGAGTTCCAAAGGCTTTTCCTCCAAGGCGCTAGCTCAGCTTTTTGACCAGCAAGAAAAAATTCTGCTTAAGGGTCTTGACTCTCCAGCGTGCTGGACACTTCAAGATAAAGGAAGTTCAAGAGGAAAGGATTTGCATCATGACTTTACAACTCAAAGTTCCCAATATGGCGTGTTCTGCTTGCGGAGAAACCATTACTAAAGCAATCAAGGCAGTTGATGCGACGGCTACCGTTACTGCCGATCCAAAAACCAAGTTAGTCAGCATTGAGACTGACGCATCTGAGGCGGTTGTGAAGCAAGCTATTACTGACGCAGGTTACTCAGTTGCCTAGCCGCCAATATTCCAAAGAACAAGTACTCGTGCGTATCAGGGAGTTATGAAATGGAAAATACGACACTCAAATTGCGAGGCATGAGTTGTGCCTCTTGTGCGGGTAACATCGAAGAGGCAATTCGCTTAGTTCCGGGGGTTGAGGCGTGCAATGTTAACTTCGGTGCTGAACAAGCCAGCGTTACCTACAACCCCAATCAAACCGATGTAGCAGTGATTCAAAATGCTGTGGATGCGGCTGGATATTCTGCTGTGCCCATGCAAGATGACGTACTTGCCCCAGAAGATGATGCAGAACGGCAGGCACGGCAAAGTGAAAATCAGGACTTGACCCGCAAGGTGTGGGTTAGCGGTATTATCAGTGCTGTTCTGGCGATTGGTTCGCTGCCTGCGATGACGGGATTACCAATTCCCTTCATTCCCATGTGGCTGCACAATCCTTGGCTACAGCTTGTACTCACCGCTCCAGTATTGTTTTGGGCGGGTAGATCTTTCTACATCAATGCCTGGAAAGCTCTGAAGCGCCATACGGCGACAATGGATACGCTAGTAGCGATCGGGACGGGGGCAGCTTACCTCTATTCTCTATTTCCCACTTTCTTACCCCAGTGGTTTATAAGTCAGGGACTTAAACCCGATGTGTACTTTGAAGCTGCATCTGTAATTATTGCATTGCTCTTGCTGGGACGACTGTTGGAGAACCGCGCTAAGGGACAAACCTCAGAAGCGATTCGTAAATTAATGGGTTTGCAGGCAAAAACGGCGCGGGTAATTCGCAATGGACGAGAGGTGGATATTCCCATCGCTGAGGTAGTTTTGGGAGATGTCATCCTAGTGCGTCCGGGTGAAAAAATCCCAGTGGATGGCGAGATTGTTGAGGGTTCCTCCACCATTGATGAGGCGATGGTGACGGGTGAAAGTGTGCCTGTGAAGAAGCAGCCCGGTGATGAAGTGATTGGAGCCACCATCAACAAAACCGGAAGCTTCAAATTCAGAACAACACGAGTGGGTAAACTCATATCTTGCACCAATC
>DATNPC010001079.1:0-10574 GCA_036703375.1 Allocoleopsis sp. | reverse complement strand
GACTGAGTCCGGTGAGTTCGCCGTCATGCTCGCTCCAAAAAACGTCTAATTCATTAACTTTTACAAATCACTCTAACAAGACGATGAAAAAACGGGTAACGCTCACTTTTCCCAGACGCACGGTTCAGATGCCGGTAACGTACCGACTTGCTAAAGACTTCAATGTCGCCGCCAATATCATCCGCGCCCAAGTCGCACCCAATCAAATCGGCAAGCTGGTGGTAGAACTGTCTGGCGATATTGATGAGTTGGATGCAGCTATTGAATGGATGCGATCGCAAGATATCAATGTTTCCCTAGTTGGGCGGGAAATTTTGATTGATGAAGACAGTTGCGTCGATTGTGGCCTATGCACCGGCATCTGTCCCACCGAAGCCTTGACGCTCGATCCAAAAACCTTCAAACTCAACTTTACGCGATCGCGCTGCATTGTCTGCGAACAGTGCATTCCCACCTGTCCAGTTCAAGCGATTTCTACTAATCTCTAGAACCACCCATTACCCATTACCCATTACCCATTACCCAAGTCCAGTAGGGTGTGTTAGCGTAGCGTAACGCACCATAACTTTCATCCTGGAGTGTGAGCATAAATCCAAAGGGCGAAGCATTTGCGGATAAAAACCCTGGTTTCAGCCAGCGAGTCGGGCACAAATACTGACGCTCGTTCCGACGCTCGTTCCTCGCCAACGCTTCGCTATCGCTAACGCCCCTACAGTTAAAAACCGACTTTCAAGACAGATAGGAGTTAGCCGAGGAATTCTACCCGCCGACTTTCGTGATTTTCTCTTAGGCAATGAAAAAATCGGCATATTATCCTGATTAAGTTATCCCGATTGGGAAAAAGAAGTCAGTCAGGTTAAGAGCACTGAGGCAATTATTGATGAAAAGCGGTCAATGTCCCAAGTGTGGTTCGCGCGATGTTCGCAGTAATACCAATCGGAAATTTCCAGCGATCAATACAATTACAATAGGGTTTGGAATTTTTGGCGATCGCTACGCTCCACTGGATACCTATATTTGTGTCACTTGCGGTTATGTCGAAAGCTATGTAGCGAAGCAATCCGATCTAAACTTCATCAAAGAACACTGGGCTAGCGTTGAGGAACAAAGCGATCGCTCTTTGCAGGAAGTATCAGAACCTCCCACCGAATTCGTGGCTGTTCCAGATTTTAGCCCCAACGGAGTCGAACACTAAGGCAGAAGGCAGAAGGCAGAAGGCAGAAGGCGGAAGGCAGAAGGAATAAAAGTCTTCATTCGTTCTGGTGCAGGCAGTTCAAGACAGCTAGCGCCGTCTTGGGCGTTTATTGTCTTCATCCTCAAAATCAAAGTCATCGTCATCCTCAAATCCCCAATCTTCGTCATCCTCGTCTGACTCAACGTCTGACTCGACGGGCGGCTGATAGCTGGGCTGATAGGGAGGAGTAATCAGGCGATAGTTAGCGTCGTAAACGGCATCCGCTTTACCGACACCCGATTCGCCGTGTTCTCGATAAGTATAGGAATAGACGGAACCGGATTGAGAGCTCGTTTTTGGCTCTTGCCTCACTTCATAGTTACTACGTGCAGCTTGAGGATTACTGGAATCATCGAGGTCAAAATCTGACCGATTTGCTCTTGGTGCGGTGGGTTCTTCCTCGAAGTCCCAATCCTTGCTCACACGCTCTTCCCAATCTAAGGAGTCACTGTCTCGTCGAGGCGGACTGGATGTTTCTGGGGGAGGAGGGGGCGGTGGAGGTGGAGTGTAACGAGTTTCGGGTTCGGGTTTTGGTGTTTCCTCCGGTTCGCGCTCAAACGAACGCGATCGAGGCGGTACTTCATCGTCGTCGAACTCTTCTACTGATGCAACCCGGCGAGGCGCATATCCCCTTGACAGGTAATTCAGAAGTTGTAGAAAGAAGCTAGTTCCTGCTCCAGCTGCGATCGCAATTCCAATCCACGTCCCTAGCGGCAACGCCACCGTCCTCGAACCCAAAAACACCAGTGGCAGCACTGGCGACAAGTTGAAGATAGCAAACAAGGTCAGTCCGCCTACTATCAGCACCAGTAGCACAATACGCATTACAGGCATAATTAACTCTGTTGCTTGTTGTTGGTTATGGGTTTTTGATTAGTCAATAAATAACTAACAACCCATAACTAATAACTACTTTAACTTTTGAAGGGGCTGGGCGAGCTATATAGTCCCACATCCTACCTGGAACGTCGATGTTTTCATACTTAATAATCGCTGGACTGACGGGAATGCACGGGGTATTAACTGCCAAAAGTGCTCTTAAATATCACAGACAAGCACAATCCGGTAAGGGGAGTCTGAGTGTAAAACTCATTTGTGCCAGTTTGCTAGTTCTGGCTTTTTTGGTGATGCTGACGTATGGAGTGTTTAATGTATCGCCGATCGTAACCTTTTTCTGTGGCTGGCTTTTAGCGGCGATCGCAACTCTGCCACTTACGATTACTGGAGTGATTGAGGTCATCAACGCATTTAGACACAAACATCATCAACGCCGAAATATAACCAGGTTACTGCTAAATTTCTTGGCTCTGCTAATCTATTGTATTCTCGCCCTTTGGATGAGCATGTTTTTAGCAATAGCACTATCAGGAGAGCCTTATATGGGTAAATAGCGAAGTTTTAATTATTAATTCCAAACTCATATAGCAGGACATATCGGTTAGAACATTATATTTTGCTGTAAAGGGAACTTCTTAACGGGGAACAGGCAACAGAAAAATGTCCTAACAATTGTGGCGACTGCTATAACTCATAAATCCGCATTAGCGATGAGTTGGGAAACCCACACTTACCGGATAGGAAAGTGTGGGAGATGTCACTGCCCTTCCCAGCGATTGATTGGAATGCAGTCAATATTTAACTGATCTAAAGTACGGGCTACAACAAAGTCTACCAAGTCTTCAATCGTTTGAGGATTGTGGTACCAGGCGGGGATAGCTGGAACAATTCTCGCTCCTGCCTCTGCCAACGCCGTGAGGTTTCGGAGATGAATCAGGCTAAATGGCGTCTCGCGGGGGACGATAATTAAGGGACGCCCTTCTTTGAGTTGAACGTCCGCTGCTCGCTCCAATAAATCCGAACTTAACCCAGCGGCAATTTTGGCGACGGTACTCATGCTACAGGGAAGAATTATCATTCCCAACGCGCGGAAGGAGCCACTGGCAATATTAGCCCCCACATCGCTCCATCGGTGACAAATCAACCTGCCCCCTGTGAGTACCCCGGCTTGCTGACGCCAAAACTGTTCCTGTTGGTCGGGTTCTGGCGGCATCCGAATATCCTGCTCGGCTTGCCAAACCATATACGCTGATTTGGAGGCAACAAGCTCGATCGCATAATCGGCTTCCAGCAGAAACTTTAAAGCACGTACAGCATAAATTAAACCGGAGGCTCCGGTGATACCCAGAATGAGAGGAGTTGTCATTGGTTAGTTGTTAGTTGTTAGTGGTTAGTTGTTAGTTGTTAGTGGGTTAGCCACTCAGGACTTACACAGCCTCTAGCCTCTATGTGTAGGTTTTGTTAGCGCGAAGCGTAACGCACTGCTTTTCTATTTGTGGTTTAGGCGCGTAAGTCCTGAACTAACAACTTTCTCGCGAACGCAGGCCTTACTCCTCTAAATCTTCGTTGAGGGCAACGCTACCGCCCCCAACGGTGACGAGATCGATCTGCTGACGGTAGTAATCGACGCTCTTGACTTGAACCTCTACCCGATCGCCCAATCGATAGGCCGTGCGGTTTTTGCGCCCCACTAAGCAAGAGTGTCGAGAACGATACTCGTACCAATCATCTTTCAGAGAGCTAACGTGAACGAGTCCTTCCACGAGCAAGTCTTCAATTTCCACGAAAAAGCCGTAGGACTGAACCCCTGTAATCAACCCACTAAAGATATCTCCCGTGCGCTCTTTCATCTGTTCAGCTTTCTGCAATCCCTGCAAATCGACCTCAGCATCCTCTGCGACTTTTTCGCGATCGTTGAGATGAGGCACTAAAGCAGAGACTTCAAATTCCAAATCTTGCTGCACTTCTGGAGGAAGAACGTTCCAGTTCACATTACCGTGGCTGCTGCTGTGGTAAAGGTTCACGCGATCTTTGGAACGAGTCGAGCGGCGATCGCGTCCTTGGTCAAATAACGCCAAGAGGACTCGTTGCACGAACAAATCGACGTAGCGCCGCAGAGGGGAGATCGCGTGAGTATACCCGGTATCCAACGCTAGCCCAAAGTGAGGGCCTGGCTTAGAACTGTAAGACGCGAGTTTTAAGGTGGACTGTAACAAGTACGTCAAGACTTTGGGCGCAGTCGATCTGGCAAACAACTGAGTAAAGCGTTGATAGTCCTGAGAACTCACCTCTTCTTCCTGTGCCAACTGCATGTCTAAATCGAGATTATTGCCCAACTTGATCAAGTCTTGTAGCTCATCGAGATCGGGTTGAGACTGCACGCAGTAAATTCCGGGTAAGGAAAGTTCGTGGAGATGAGAGGCGATGGCTTGGTTGGCTAATAGCACTAACTCGGTGAGAAGCGATCGCACGGGTAGAGTGGAAGAAACCACAATAGCACCCAGCCGCCCTTCATCTTTGTAGGGCGACTGAATCTCTGACAAATTCAAGTCAAAGGCACCCCGTTGCTGCCGCCGTGCTTTCAAGGCGGGAGAGATGGTAAAAAATAGCTGGTTGAGCATTTCTACGGCTGGTACCAGGTCAGGTTCAGCTTCCTGATGCCGACCTAACAGGGACTGCGCTTGCTCGTAACTCAGTTGATGGTCTACGCGAATTACACTAGGACGGAGTTCGTACTCGATCGGTTCGCCGCTATCGTCGAGGGTGAGAAGTACTGAAATCGTCAAGCGATCTTCACCGGGAACTAAAGAACAGCGCTCTTGCACGGCATCGGGAAGGAGTGGCAGCACAAGCTCTCCCAGATAAACGGAGGTACCGCGCTTTCTCGCTTCTCGATCCAATGGCGAGTCCACTTCTATATAGCTGGCGACATCAGTAACATGAATGCCTAACAGCCATTGTCCTTCTGCGTTTTTTTCTAAAGTAAAGGCATTTTCGACTACGCCATGACGATCGCGATCGTCTTCAATGGTGATAGTGAGACGCTCTCGCAAATCGAGACGCTTTTTCAGATCGGCTTTGCGGAGTTGTTTGGGTAAGTCATTGGCGGCTTTGAGCGCGTTATCGGAGAAGTTGCGCCGCAAGTCGTGCTTGCAACACACAATATCGGTATCAGCCGCGTCTTCTGCATCGCTGCCCAGAATCCGTGCCACTTTGCCAAGCGGGTTTTTTTGTCCCAGGGGATAGCGCAGTACTTCAACATGTACGAGGTGATCGACGGCCTGTTCTAGGGGTTCGTCGCTGGGCTGGAGGTCGAGTTCAAACAGCAGTCTGTCATCTAGAGGAACGGCTTGATAGCTGCTATCCAATAGTTTGACGCGGGCTAACACCGAAGGATTTGCCCGCTCTAAAATTAATTTCACCTGTCCTTCCGGGCTGCGGCGTCGGCTGCCTTCTTTGGTGATTTTGACCAAAACGCGATCGCCATTCCAAGCTGTACTCAGATGGCTTTTCTGAATGTAAATGTCTTCGGCACCTTCAACGTCTTGAATGGCAAAGCAAAAGCCTTTACTCGAACAACGCAGCTTCGCTTCGACCACATCGTCTTCATGCAACCGCCGATACCGGCCGCGTTCTTTAACTAAAACTCCAATTTTTTCGAGTGCATCTAAGGCAATTTGGAGTTTTTCCAGAGACGCCTCATCTTGGCAACCTAGTTTCTTTTCTAAAACTTTCGGAGCCACTAACTTGTCATCTGTGAAATTGGAAAGTAATGTAGCGATTGAAAATTCCATCCAACAATCCTTCTTTATCTTCTGAGCGTGGTTTTGTTGCTCTTGCACGATTAGCAATGCGATCGCATCATGTGACATTACCCAGGAGAGCACCAACCATAGGCATCCACCGTTGTCGGCTCGAAGATTCGCCCCAATCGGGTTGCCGACTGTATCTGTTGTGTTCTGAAGCGAGACTGAGCCTCAAGTCACTCAAGGGAGAGCGATAACTCGCCGCGAGATTTGCCGGATGCTTTGGGAAGAGCTAAGTTGTACCAGTGTTTCAACGGCAATGGCACATTCACGCTACTCCATCTTCCGACCTAGTCGAGTTACTTCTGTACCTATAGGCAGCTGTCCTAAAACGAAGATTAAGGATGCAGCTGTCTCGGTTAAAGCAACTATTCCTAGACGAAGAGTGCTTAAGCTACCCAGTTTCTTGCCAACGAACGCGTAGTTTACACACTGCCTTTTTAGGATGATTGACGCTCTTTGTTTGAACTTTCCCGATTTTGCATGATTTAAATTTCAGATTTTGGATTGTTGGACAATTGACTCTAGGACAAGCTTCCAGATTCATGCTCTAAGAAACTCCATCTCAAGCCTTTTATCCAAGATCGCCTTGACCGTAGCAGCTTCCGAGCGAACAGACCCCAAATTCAGGCGTGAGGTTCAACCCCAAATCTAAAATTTTCAATCCAAAATTGGATGAGTCGCTTTGCGGCAAAGACAAAGAGTTACTCCTGACAAAGGACAGTCTCTTCCTATTTTAAGTTCTCAAGTGTCCATTCACACGCATCAATTTTGGAAAAGAGCGCCTAGACGTGCGGGTTAAGTATTCGTTGTCCAAAGTAATGTGTAAAAAAGCACTACCCTAGAAGAACTAAGGATACTGGGACTACGGTGTCGGCTCCCCGATCGCCAACCCCTACCTTAAGATAGTGTCCCATAGCCTCGTGAGTAGGGTATGCCCCGATCGGTAGAAAAACTAGGGAAAATGGAGAAATACCTGCTTGAATCCCTGTGTTTTCCAGCAAGAGAGTCGCTAACCCCCTAGTTCAGTGAAACAATTATGTTTACTCAATTTCAAACTCGTTATCCCAAAGGCAGTTTAATTACTGAGCTATCCGCGATCGATCATGGTAAGTACATCGTGCGTTGCTTAGTTCAGGTTGAGGGAACCCCTTTAGTCACAGCTCTTGCCGCCGCTGACACGGTTGAACTTGCAGAAGATCGAGCCAGAAGCAGAGCTTTATCCGTTTTAGGCATTGACCCCACGGCTGCTACCAAGGAACAGCCAACTCCGGTAGCAACTAGCCAAGAGTCCGTGGCGTTCGGCTCAACACCAACAACACCGACACCGTTTTCCGAGCCTCTAGGCGAACGAGGCGCACCATCGCGCCCTACTTCGCTCCCGCTATCCGCAGATACCCTCCACTCCCCGAGCGCTCAACCGAATGGGGACATGACAAGTGCGCGATCGGAAAGTCAAGCCTATCAACCAGTCGAGCCATTTCCCGAACCGACTCCAACAACTAGCAACACCAGTAGTTTCCCATTTCCCGAACCTAAGATAGACCAGGTTGTCTCCGACTCTGACCTAACAACCCCAACGTTTGCTGATGATATAGCCTTACCCAATGGCTTTTCCTCTATGGAGGTTGAACCTCCTCAAGACGTTGAAACTCCAAGTTGGATGGTAGAGCAGACACCTCAAGCTCCGCTAGAAGCCGCTCCAGCCAAATCTACCTCCAAAAGTAACTCCAGAAGCAAAAAGGCGGATACCAAAGCAGCACCGCCTGCACCGCCGAGTGACACTACCATTGATTTCTCTGAAATCATCGCGAGAACCAATGTAGAACTCAAGCGTTTAGGGTGGACGAATCAGCAAGGGCGCGACTATCTGTTACAAACTTACGGAAAGCGATCGCGCCAACTCCTGACAGACGATGAACTACGCGACTTCTTACACCACCTAGAATCTGAACCCACACCAGAAGATTAGTTAATTGTTAGTAGTTAGGAGAATTTCCACTAACTACTAACCACTAACTACTAACCACTAACCCACACTAACCGGAGCGCGCGCTGCGGAAGGGCGTCGTTCGATCACCTGATCGATTAAGCCATACTCCTTCGCTTCCGTTGCTGACATGAAGAAGTCGCGCTCTGTATCTTGCTCGATGCGCTCCATCGGCTGACCTGTATGTGAGGCGAGGAGTTCATTGAGTCGCCGCTTGTGGTAGAGGATTTCTTTGGCCTGAATTTCAATATCCGTTGCCTGTCCTTGCGCGCCACCGAGGGGTTGGTGAATCATGATTCGAGAATGAGGTAAGCTCATTCGCTTGCCCTTAGCACCTGCACTCAGGAGAAATGCCCCCATACTAGCGGCTAAGCCCACACAGATCGTGCAAACATCTGGACGGACTTGATTCATCGTGTCAAAAATGCCCATGCCCGCCGTCACCGAACCACCAGGAGAGTTGACGTAGAGGAAAATATCCTTTTCGGGGTCATCCGCTTCGAGAAACAACAGTTGGGCAACAATTAAGTTGGCCAAGTCGGCATCAACCTGTTGTCCTAGAAAGATGATGCGCTCCCGCAAAAGACGAGAGTAAATGTCGAAGGCGCGTTCGCCACGACCGGATTGTTCAATAACTGTAGGAATCATGCGGTAGCTTGAGCTGGTATTTCTTTAGATTGTAGCGATTAGCACGATTAGCTGTTGGCTGGCTCACATTACCCGCTCGTTCGTCTTACAGCTCTTGATTGCTTGCGGCAATTGCATTCAATCTTGCTCACAAACGAATAGAATGCAATCGTTTTTAAATGCGATCGCGCGATGAGAAAAATCACCTATCTAGAAAATAAGGCAGAGGGCAGAAGCCTCTTATGCTCTTATGAATAGGAATTTTAATGCGTTCAGTTTATTTTCAGGCCCCACGATGCAACCCGGTCACTGTTCACTGGTCACTGTTCACTGTTCACTGTTCACTGCTTCAAGCTGTGCCACTTTAAAAGGCGGAACGTGGGTTCCTGGAAACAAATTTGAGCTTTATGTAGTATTACCGAGTAACTACCCAACTGGGTGATTCAATCAGATGAAGTGCGTTTACCATCGCCCATCGTAATCTGAGATGAAGATTGAGAGTGAGGAGAGCTTGTTATGTTCAGAAGATTGCTTCAAGCCGCCGTAATTACGTTTCTGCTGAACTTAATGGCACATATGAACCCATCCAATGATACTAGCCCTATGGCGATCGAACCGTCTCACGTCGGTTCAAAACTCTTGTTGGGTTTGCGTTAGTGCCTTTGGTCAGCAGGCAATTCTTGATATCTTCTGACTACTCCTCCCACCGGAATCTCCCGATAACTAGCGCCTAGACTTTTTCAATTCGCCTAGCAGAGATTCCGCTTTCTGTACGCCTTCGAGTTGATTTTGACTTTGGTAAAGAGCGCGGGCTTTTTCGGCTGCAACGATCGCTTCAGGAATGCGATCGCGTCCTGTTAAAGCCACCCCTAGCTTATAGTACCCTTGCGGCTCTTCAGGAGCGAGTTCAATTAAGCGTCGATAAGCAACAATCGCGTCCAGGTAATTGCCTTGAGCGAGCATAATATCCCCTATCGCGGCCTGAGCATCTACAGAATTGGGTTCTACGGAAACTGCCTGTCGAAAGGCTTGCGTAGCGCCAGAAAAATCCTTTTGGGCTTGCAAAATTCTACCAATTTGCAGGTGAACTCGTGCATCGCGAGGCTCTAACCGTGCGGCTTGTCTAAATGCATCCAGTGCAGCCGTCAAATTTCCCTGACTCAACCAAGCCGCTCCCAAGTTCAGTTGTGTACTACCTTGTGCAGGAGCCAATCTCGCCGCCTGTTGAAGTACTTGAATGGCATCGCGGGAACGCCCCTGCTGTAACAACGCTAAACCAATCCACTCATAGGCTTGGGGATTTTGCGGTTCTAAGGCAAGAACATTGCGATAGGCTCCAATCGCTCCGTTGTAGTCTTGCTGGCGCAGCAGCACGACTCCCAACCCCAAATAGTTATTGACGTTTTTTCCGTCTAAGGCAATGGCGCGACGATAAGCAGTGGCAGCGCCAATATTGTCTCCAGCATTCGCGAGACTGTAACCTAGAGCATACTGAAACGGCGCATTATTGGGATCAATCGCGATCGCTTGTTGATAAGCTCTAGCGGCTGCTTGGAAATTACCTTGACGTGCTTGTAGATAGCCGATGCCTGAAAAAATCTTCGGGTTTTGACGATCTAGGTTAGCGGCTTGTTGATAAATTGCGATCGCTCCCGCATAGTTTCCTGCATTGACTAACTGTCGCCCTTGACGCAGGAGTTCGTTGAGTTGTTGGTTCGGCAGTTGGCTGACGAGCGAGGGTTGAAGTGCTTGGGCAGCCGGTAAAAAGGCGTTAGCGAGTCCAGTTAACAGCAGGCTACTTGCTAGAAAAAGAGTCTGTTGTTGCACGGTCAATTTTCCAGGGATGTATTCGGTGCAATTTCTCATTCAACTTATCCCCCTACTGAAGGATACTGTTGGTCAATTAACTAGGGGGTCAGACCCCTCCCCAACCCCTCCCCTAAGAGGAGAGGGGCTTTCCGGCTCCCCCTTCCCTACTAGGTAGGGAAGGGGGCTGGGGGGTTAGGTTTTCCTTGCTTCGCCAACAGTATCCTGAAGTCCGAGAGATGAAAGGGGTAATGGGTAACAGGGAATGAGCAAC
>DATNPC010001078.1:0-7000 GCA_036703375.1 Allocoleopsis sp. | reverse complement strand
CTTGCTCCAATAAAGCATGGCATTGATGAGTAAAGGGGCCATCACCACAAGTGTGTGAATTGGCAATGGCTTGTCGGATATACTCAAATTCTTTGCCGACAGCGTAAGGGTGGTTGAAGGGAATCTTGTGCAAAAGTCACCTCTACTTTGGATAAGTATGTAAAAACAGGCTCGTAATTAGCGTTCAATTTATACCTTTGAGTGCTAGCTAGCATGGCACGATTTTAACCGCCGCCACACTTGAAGCCTAATGTATCCAAGGATTTTTTAGGCAATTTGCGATCGCATCGTGCTTTTTGTAATTGTTTCTGTTAGCGAATTTCCTGAGAGGGACATAAGAGTCATAATGAGCGCCTTGATACTCTCTATCGAGAGGCAATATCGCCTATTTCGCTCGTCAGTCAATTCGCCTTATTGAACCAGCAGCTGGCCAATCAAAATGCTTCCTATGGTTCGTAGTCCAATCAAAGTAGTGTATCGGCTTCCCTATCATTTGACTGGATAAGTAACACCCTATAACGCTACTTTAATCAAAGAAACACTTTTTGGAAAGGAACCTCATAAAAATTTTAATTATATAAACTGGGTGAAAAGAGCTTCTTATCTAAATTTTCATCAGCGGGTAGTTTTTAAGAGAAACTATAAATCGCTCAACAGCAGATGAGGAAAGACTCACCTTCTTTGTTATCAACGCAGGTCAAAGGGAGAGTAATTGCATATGAATTATTTAAGAAGTTCTATGCTTTGCAGCATTACCGTTGAGTATCCATGCACCCACTGAGTAGAGCTAGAGACTGCAAAAATTTTGCCGTTAGAATTTGAGTATGTTGAATATTTACTCGATCGCTTGGCTGGGATCGGGAAAGAATCAATAAAGTTGAAAGGCGAAGGCGATCGCATATCTTAACACCCTGGAGAAATCAGGGCAGCAGTTGCGATGATTTTAGCAGTCCTCTATGCAGTTGATAGAACGCTTAAGGGGCTACATAGCAGTAGAGACGTTCCGATCGAACGTCTCTACTAATGGCTCGTTAAGTTGAGGAAATTGAGGGTTTAGTAACCCGCTTCCTCTTCATATTCTGGGGCTTTAGTTCTTTCGGGAATATTGACTCGCGGCGCTTTGTAAGGTTCGCGCTCGACATCATCGTCCCACGCATCGCCCTCTACGTCCTCATCCTCATACTCGTCGGCGTATCGTTTGCTGTAGCGATCGGGTTCGGTATACCTTGGCTCTTGATACGGCGTAGACTTCGACGTATCGTCCCATTCGTCATCTCCCCAGTTACCCTCTTCTAATTCCTGTTGAGCGTACCTCGGCTCTGGTGCTTGTCGGCGCAGGGGTATGGGTTCGGGTTCGGGCTCTTGCCAATCGTCATCCCATGTCTCTTCGACTGGAGTTGCGGTCTGGACGGGTTGAGAAATGGGGGTACGAACAGGAATGCCGGTTCCCAATTGATTCTCAGGTCGCGTCACTGGAGGAGCATAGTAGCCTTCCTCTTCTTCGCGCTCCCAAGGGGGTCTGCCAATCCCCAAGCGTTCTAAAACACCTACGGTTAATTGAACCATACGCTCTTCTGCGCCTTCAAACACAATCAAGCGATTTGGACCACTGCTAACAATTTCATCGATTGGCAGCTCATAGGTGCTAATCACTTGGTCAGGAATTTGAGGCAAACCGATAGAGGCGATAATCAGGGAAGAAACCTTGGCGTCTTCCATACTGAACTTGAAGCCACGTACCCGACCAAGCATTTCACCCGTCTCTGTAATGACTTCGCTATTGATTAAAGTGCTGTAGGCATCAACATCAACATCTTCAATCACATCTTCATCATCGACTAGGATGGCATCCCCAATCTGACGAATGCTGCTCAGGAACAGGTACCGTGGCATTCCAGCAACCGAGAGCAGGTTATCTCGCAAACCTAGCGCTACAACCTCGCGCCGATCGACATCGACTAAAAGTTCCTTGACGACTCCCAGGCGCTTGGCATTATCAAGAGTAATTACTGGAGTATTTAAAATATCGGAGCGTTGACGAATTTGTTCAGTTGTCATTATGTTTAGCAATCCTGAGCTCGACTCCTGCCGGAAGACTTCTTATATTGAACGCTAAATCCTAAAATTTTAAGCTATCGAATGGCGCTCTTGGGAGACAATTTTAACCCTAATACTTGAGTATACGCTCCCCTTGCTTGGGTAACACCGATGGTACGTTCGGAAGATTCAATCATAGGTCGGCGCAAACTCACCACAATAAATTGAGCTAAAGTAGCCTGTTGTTTGATCATTCTAGCTAATCGCTCGACATTTGCCCCATCGAGGAACATGTCCACTTCGTCAAAGGCATAAAATGGCGAAGGTCGGTAGCGTTGAAGGGCAAAGATAAAACTGAGAGCCGTGAGAGATTTTTCTCCCCCTGACATGGAAGCTAGCCGCTGCACGGGCTTACCTTTGGGATGAGCAACGAGGTTAAGTCCACCGTTGAAGGGGTCTTCTGCATCATCGAGTTGCAGGTAACCATCGCCGTCGGAAAGTTCGGCAAAGATGGTTTGGAAGTTTTGATTAATCGCATCAAAGGCTTCTTTGAAAGCACGAAATCTTAGGGTGGTAAAGTTCTCAACCCGCAGCAGTAGTTCAGTGCGCTCAGCTTCTAGAGTCGCGAGTTTCTCCGACAGTTCCTCAAGACGAGTTTGGGTGCGATCGTATTCTTCCAACGCCAGCATGTTAACAGGTTCCATGGATTGGAGGCGCTTTTGACCGTTGCGTATTTCCTTTTCCAGTTGTTCGAGTAGAGGTTGGAGGTTGCTGGTTTCAGCTTGTAAATTTTCGGGTAATTCGGGCAGGGGATTGGGTAACTCAGCTTGTTGGAGTTCCAACTGAGCTTTGAGTGCGGTCAATTCTTCACGCCTTGCCAATTGGGTTTCTTGGAGTTTTTGCAGTTGCCAGGACTGTTGTTGCTGTTGTAGATGTCGTTCTCTCAAATTAGCTTCAGCACGATCGCGTTCTTGTTTCGTTTCCCCTAGTCGTTGCTCCAACTGGCTCAACGACGCTTGAGTTAGAGCAATTTGCTCTAACTTGGCCGTTAGTTGAGTGCCAATTGCCGCTAGCTGTTCCTTTGCTGACTGCTGCTGGGTTTGGTATTCAGCAATTTTTCGGTAGCCTTCAGCAATTTTTTCGCTGATGCGTTGTTGCTGATTTTCCAAGTCAGCCAGATGTTTTTCTGCCGATCGCAAGGATTGTTCGCACTCGTTCAACCCAACTTCCAAGCCTTTAATTAGGCCCTGGATTTGTTGCCACTCGCTATGAGTTGGAGACTGTTCGAGTTGGGCTAGCTGTTGCCGTAATTCGGCAAGTTGAGCTTCTCGTTCGGGTAACTCGATACTGAGTGCGTGCAGTCGTTCGGTGGCAGTCGTCAGTTCTTGAGTGTTTTTCGCCAAAAGCGATCGCACCTGTTCCTGTTGAGCTGTTAAATTTTTAATCTCTTTCTGCAACTGTTCCAAACGCAATTGAGTTTCCGAGCGCTTCGCCTTTGCCTCAGTTAGTTCTTTGGTCAGTTGTTTAGTGGATGCCGATGCCTGACTAATTAACTCCTCACACCGCTCTAAAATCTGCTCGATCTCTTGCAAGCGATTTCTTAACGCCGCCATCTCTGCCGACTCCGCCGCATCGCCAATCCCGAAGTGTAACCCCGAACGGTGAGTGCTAGTACTACCGCCAGTCATGGCACCGCTGATTTCTAGAATTTCGCCGTCTAAGGTGACGATGCGGTGTTTACCCAGATAGGGACGAGCCGTATTGAGTGTTTCAAAGACGATAGTATTGCCGAAAACGTAGATAAAGATATCCCGGTAGCGGGGTTCGCAATCAATCAAGTTAACGGCGTAGTCGATAAAGCCATTGGCGTAGCGTAGGTTGACCGTTTCATTCAATCGAGGGGACTGGATTTTGTTGAGGGGTAAAAATGTCGCTCGTCCCGCCCGTTTTTGCTTCAATAGCTCAATTCCTGCCGCCGCAACGCCATCATCTTCCACCACCAAATTACCTAAACGACTACCCGCTGCCACTTCCAAAGCTAGCTGATATCGGGGTTCGACGCGGCCGAGTTGAGCGACTAAACCACAAACCCCCGGCAGTTCGCTTTGCTGAATCACTTTAGTGGCATAGGTGCCTTGGGCTTCTTGCTCAGCTTGGGCTTGGGCTTCTAATTTATCGAGCTTGCGCTGTTTTTCGCGTTGTTCGGAATTGAGGCGAGTTTGGGTTTGCTGCTGGATTTGTAACTCTTGTTCGGCAGCCGCAAGGGAACGAGCGAGAGTTTGGATGGTTTCGGTAGAGGTGGTTAACTGCACCTCTAAAGCGGCAGCTTGGCTCTGTTTCGTGGCAATTTCCGGTTCTAAGCTCTGCAAGAGCTGAGTTTGTTCTTCAATTACGCGACTGAGCTGACTTTTTCGCTCTTGTAACTGAGCTTGTTCCGTGCGTTGGGGGTCAATGGTTTGTAGTAAGGTTTCGACTTGCCGATTGAGGCTGGTTTGCTGCTGTACCCAGACTTCAGACGCTGACGCGATCGCATCGGCTTTTTCTCGATTTTGGGTCAGGGTTTGTTGAACTTCATCCCGTTTGGCTTGTAAAGAGGCGAGCACTTGCGTCTCTACACTCTCTCGTTCTTCCTTCAGCTGTTGTAGGGTTTGCTCGTGTTGCTGAATGTCCTCCTGCGTTTTCTTTAGATTACGCTCGGTTTGTTGCAGCCTTTCTTCGAGTTCCCGTTGTCGGATAGAAAGCTGACGCCGTTCGGCTTCCTGGGTAGCGAGGGTGGAGGCTACCGCTAGCTGTTCTTCTTCTCCCAATGCTTTGACACGAGCATTGAGTTGGTCGAGTTCTGCGGTAGATTGAGCAATCTGTTTCTCTAGCTCGCTCAGTTGAGTCGTAAGTTGAGCCGATTCGCGATCGCCTGCCTCGATTTGCTCCCTAAGCTTCCACTCTTGTTGCTGGAGCGATCTCCATTTGAGAATTGTTTCCCACTGCTGCTTTTCTTGGATTTCGGTACGGAGTTTTTGATATTTCTCGGCTTTGATGCGATCGGAGGCCAGACGATCTCGTTGAGCAACTAACTCTTGTTCGATAATCCGGCAATCGTCCTCTCGCTCCTTGACTTGAGCGAGAGTCTCTTTCGTCTGGACAATTTTGCGATCGAACGCGGCTACCCCAGCTAACTCATCAATAATCTCCCGGCGTTCTTTAGCATTCATCGTAATGATGCCCGTGACATCCCCTTGCAGCACAACATTGTAGCCCTCTGGATAAATCCGCAGGTTGTTTAGCTGTTCGTGCAGTTCGTTGAGGTTACAGGGTTCGCCGTTAATGTAGTAATTCGACGTATAAGACCCTTGTTGGGTGACTCGCAGCCGTCGGGTGACGCTCCATTCGTTATTAGTTGTTGGTGGTTGGTGGTTGGTTGTTAGTGATTCGTCTTGTTCATCGTCAGTGTGCAAATTTCCATTACTACTGACAACTGACAACTGGCTGCTGACATCGGATAAATCAAACGTAACCGTAACGCTGGCTTCAACAGTGCCTCGGCGCTCTTTGTTGTGATTGACCAAATCCGGTAGTCGTTCTGCTCGCATGCCCTTGGAACTCGCTAGCCCAAGACAAAACAGCAGAGCATCCAAAATATTCGATTTACCTGACCCATTCGGACCAGAGACTACTGTAAACCCAGGCAGCAAGGGAATGGATGTCGTGCCGCCAAATGATTTGAAGTTGGTGAGTTCCACCCGCTTGATATGCACCATAGGCGCTAGTGAGAGCTGGGTCTATCCAGTGGTACGACTGTATCAGGGTAACAATTCTCAACAGGTTAGCACGGGCATCACGCAGATGAAAGATGGTTACTACCGCATTCCCGTACTCCCCATTCTCTATAACTCATTACCCATTACCCATTATCTGAGTAGGTCTAATCTAGATCGCTTTCCATCACTGTTGCGATCGCTTGCCTTGCACTCGTGCGAAACTCTTGCACGTTGACTCGCTGTAGAAACCAGACTGCTACAGCCATACAGACAGCTTGGACAGCAAAAACCAAGCCATAGACTAACACCAAGTTAGTAAATAACCTCTTACCTGTATCAAACACTGCTCCTCCAGTTACCGTCGCCACACCTTTGGCTAACGCCTGCGCTAATCCCCAAGCCCCAATAAATGTCCCGGCTGTTTCCGCTGCGGTTAAATCCAGCATCAACGTCAGCGCTCCTGTTGTGAGAACTCCGGAAACTAAACCAAAAAACAGGAGAGCGATTTGCAACTGTCTCGGGTCATGAGTAAATCCCGATAGAATGACCCAAACGAGGGAAAAGATAACCAGGAGGCCGCCTAATTTTGCCGTATTACGCTTACCTAAACGTGGAGTGAGTAAAAAGCCTGCTGCGCTCAAACCAATCAATGTGCCAGTTCCCCAAAAGGCATTGAGACTAGCCGTCTCACCAATCTTCATCTTGAAGACATCACCCCCATAGTTTTCTAGAATGGGGTCTTGCATAAATAAACCAAGGGTCATTAACACTAAAAAGGTGAAAAACACTTGAGTTTGACGACTAGCCGTTAAGATGCGCCAAGCTCTATTCAAGGTAATTTTCTCTTCCTGGTTAACTAACGTAGAGCGCAAATTATAACGAGAATACTTTTTCTCAATTCCCCAAGTTGACGCCAAAGCCAGCCCACACACAATCAACGGGACAATCAAAAATAGGCGGTTAATCTGTGCCTGTAGTGCTTCGATTGAGGTATCGAGAGTTAATTTCTTGAGTAAGACACCAATCAGAATTGCCCCAACAATGGTGCCGCCAATGAGCATTGACCAGTCAACACCGACTAACTTAGAGCGATTGTCTTCGTCAGAAACATCGACTAGCAGCGTCGCAAATGGCGTCGAACAGGCACTCACAGCCACACCGTACAGTGCAAATAATAGAGCGAGCAGACCAGTCCAAGCATAGGTTGG
>DATNPC010001077.1:0-4957 GCA_036703375.1 Allocoleopsis sp. | reverse complement strand
GTAAGACTGATGGACTTCCCCCGGTTGAATTAGGACGAGCGTGTTGGGAGGGACGTAATGCTTAGTTCTTCGGTAGTAAAATTCCCAAGCGTTGCCGTGCTTAATATTAATCTCAAGGTTTTCGTGAAAGTGAAGTGGGGTGGAATAAGTTGTAAAGGTGCCGCGTACTAGTTCAATAGTTTGGGCGTGCTGCGGTCGCCAAATCTTTACCGTCGCATCGGCTAGCTTAGTTTTCATAAGCGTTGTGGTATGAAAAAGCTTCAGATACTGAGGTTTGCTAAGTTTTTAATATCACCAAAAAACAACTAACTGGTATACCTCTGTTGCAGGATTATAGCGCCTACAATAGAAGTAAAGCCGCCTCAGCTAGTAGAGGAGGGCAAACCAATGACAGCCATGCACCACAAGATACTTTCTCGTCTGACTCAAGCAACAGCTTTAGCATTGACGACTATGGCGTTACTAAGTGGAGCGAGTGTTGCGGCTGATGTGACGATTCAGCGAGTGACGAATAGCTTATACTACCCGACAAGTCCTCAACGTTTTTTTGAGGAAGGTAGACGCAAATTGGAGAGAGAGATTCAACAGCTAAGCGATCGGCAGGCTTCGCAATCCGGGGATGTATTGAATGTTAATCCCGATCTACCAAAGCGTCTCAGAGACGACCTAATCAGACAAGAAATCAGACAAGAGAATGAATCGCCCCCGGTAAATCCTAACGCGTTACCAAGTCACTCCGATCGCTAGAACTCATCAAGATTTTACTAAGTTCTATTTGTAACTTAAAGCCGCGATCGCAAGACAACTCCAACCCACTAGAAATGCCGCTCCACCCAAAGGAGCAATTGCACCAAGCCACTTGATGCCGCTGAGGCTCAAAGCATACAGACTGCCTGAAAACAGAGCAATTCCCACCAAAAAAGCGGAACCAGAGGAAATTAATAGAGTCTGTGATGCCTCAGCCCGACTTAAGAGGACTGCGACCAGCAGCAACGCCAGCGAGTGATACATTTGATAGCGAGTCCCCGTCTCGAAGATTTCTAAGGCACGCTCGGTTAGCTTTTCTCTCAGGGCATGGCTAGCAAATGCACCCCCAGCCACTGCTAAGCCTGCTAGGATTGATGCGATCGCCATGAAAATCCGCGTCATTACTCCTCCTCAAGAATTTCAAACTCAATGAGTGTCTCTTTTTCGTTTTCGCCTCTTTTTTCGTTTATCCGTAGTCAAGTTGGCATCACTCGAATCAGCTAAGCGATAGGTATCCAACTCTCCAATACTAAAGCAATAAAAAACTTCACCCTCTTGGCTCACATCGAAATTAGCATTGAACTCCAAGGCTTGTTCATCGAGATAGTGCTTCGCCGCTTTTCCCGATAGCTGAGCCTCCATCGCAAATTGGAGGACAGTGATACGTCCGTTGTGATTCTTAAGCAGGTTGAAAAAAATAGACTGGAGGCGGGTTCGATTTTCTTCCTGGGTTTGTTGATATAAACCCAACGCAATCCATACGCCGACTCCAGTCAAAGGTAAACCAAAAAGGAGACAAGCCATCGCTTCACTCATTTGCTCCTTTCGGTCAATGTGATGATTAAACGGTGCATAGACTCCAGCTACCAGGAAAAGTCCTCCTAGCGTTAGTAACAAACCAGCTGACACTTTTTTGAACAGCTTTTTTGCTTTCACTGATGCATTAATGCTAGAACAATTTGACTTCATGAAAAAGCCATTCATGGGCAGTAACTACAGTTACTTACTTCCCATACCTTCGATCTTATGCAGGATAATTCTATCTAGTCCTAGCTACGGGTAGCTTCTAATAAGCGGGAGAAGTAAAAGCGAGTGCTAGTCATCGCGTTACGCTGAACCGAAAAGCCGTTGCTTTCCAAAATTTTGACAATATCCGCTTCGCGATGCTGGTAAGCACGGGTGGTTTTGCTAGGGCCGGGGAATAACTCGCCGATTTTTTTGAGTAAACTCAGAGCCAGGGTTTTTGGGGCAAAGCTGATAATTAACCGAGACTCGGATAGAGAGGCGAGGTGGCTAATCATTTGCGCGGCTTTATCTTGGGGATAGTGAATCAGCACATCCAGGCAAATAACCGTGTGGTAACTGCCGCTCAATGACTCCAAATCCTGCACTGCAAACGTAGGATTGCTCGTATTGCCCAAGCTGTCTTTTGCTCTGTCCTTGGCTTCGCTCACCATTTTTTCGGAGATATCGCTGGCATTGACTTTAGCACCGGCTTGCGCTAGGGGAATGCTGAGACTACCGACGCCACAACCTGCATCACAGATAGACAAACCCGCTAAATTGCCGTCTGCTTCCAGCCAACTGAGGACGGTATCGACGGTTTGCTGATGGCCGGTGCGGATATCCAGTTGGACTTTATTCACCTCGCCATCGCCATAAATCCGCCGCCAACGGTCAAATCCCGTAGCGTTGAAATATTCTTTGACAACGGTTTTGTCATCAACTGTGTTCATAAAGTTGGATTTTTGATCGAGGGTTTGGAACAGTTAATTACTTTACCAGTTGTTGGGGACGGGCAAATTGGCTGAGTTCTTATGAAGCTTTATTATCGCTGCTCCAAAGCGATCGCACCAGAGTATCAGTGACTTCTAAACCAAAGATTTGCGCTGCTAACTGGTTACCGGGATCGCGTTCGGCACTAATGCGGCGCATGCGTAAGTCTCGCTCGCCCAAAGCTCTTCGGGCATCTTCTGGTACAGGTTCAGCCTCATCTACCCACCTTAACCAACGCTCTAGCATGTCATGAGCGATGGTTTGAATCAGTTGTAGGGACTCCTTACTGGTTTGACAAGTGTAGCAGAGGTGAATTGGGGATTGAAACTGCCTCACATATAGGCTTTTGCTGGTAAACAGTGATAGATGCGGATTATCTCGCAGCGCCAAATAGGTTGAGTTGACTGGTTCATAATAGCGCTCTACGTAGTTCAAGTCGGACCACAGATCGACTCTAGGGACATAGTCCATATAAAAGAAAACAGTCGGAACTGTACCAAACTCAAAGGCTAAATGAGGAACTCGGATGTGCGTACCCAGCCAAACTGTCAGACGCATCGTGCTGAAGTGTCGCTTGGGGTTATTCAGCCAGGAGTGTACTAACCAGTCAATTTCCGATCCAGAAAAAGTCCTTAGCGAACCATTGACACTCCCATCAGGGCTACTAAAAGACTGAAGTTCTTGCTTGGAGGGATTTGGATGCAAAGTGAAGCGAACATCTAGTTTCTGGCGCAGTTCGCCCAGAATATCCCATAACTTAGTAAATACGCTTGTGTGGTCTATTTCTGGGCTTAAATCAACCATACAGTTAGCGACTTCCAAAAAATCAAGTTAAACGTTGCCAGGTTAATTGGCTTGTTGCTTCATCCAGATGCCAGCGTAACAGGTTAGCAGGTTGACCGACGGTAAGTCCAGGTATATCGATCGCATTTCGAGGTGCTTCGGTTGCCAATGCGATCGCAGTTTCCACCTCACAGACTCCCCACTTTACCAGATTCTGCACCCCGGTTAATAAGGGTAGGGTCGTACCAGCTAAGGTACCATCCGGTAGTCGTGCCGTCCCATGTTCGACTTGAATCTGACGCTCATCCCAAGGATAAATCCCATCACATAGTCCGATTGGGGCTAGCGCATCGCTGACTAAAAAAATTCCCTGCTGATATCTACCAGCAGACAGTACAATCTGCATCATCGTCGGACAAACGTGCTGACCATCAGCAATGAGACCGCATTGAACGGTAGGATGAACGAGAGCAGCTCCTAATAGTCCCGGTTCTCGATGGTGCAAGCTCGGCATAGCATTAAAGGCATGAGTCACCATCGATGCTCCCAGTTTAAATGCTGCTTCAGCTTGGCTAGCGGTTGCCAAAGAGTGTCCGAGACTGACGGTGATACCCAAAGAACGTAAATAAGGAATAACTTCACCCGTGATGTCTAACTCCGGTGCCAACGTCATCACCTTCACGGCATGAGCGTAATCGCCCAATACCCGTTTGACAGTGTCAATCGTCAGCGGCAGTAAGTACTCGGCAGGGTGCGCGCCACGTTTTTGGGGATTGAGAAATGGGCCTTCGAGATGGACGCCCAAAATTTGAGCCACTTCCCTTTGTCCTACCGTACTCAGGGGAGAGTCAGAGGCGACAAACTCTGCAAAGATAGAAAGCGATCGCTGAACGTTCTCGACTGAAGTTGTCACTAACGTCGGCAAAAACGCATCAACCCCTTGACGCCACAAAAATCGGCAGATTTCCTGTAGAGATTCGACATCTCCTGTCCCCACATCGGTAAACGCCAAACCTAACCCACCGTTGATTTGAAGATCGACTCCGCCTAAAGAAACCCAGTCTCCTGCAACGTCTACGACTTGTTGTCCCTCAGGCGGAACCCGTTCAAATACAGCATCCGTGGGCAGAATGCTTGAGATTATCCCTTGCTCATCGACACAGATTTGCTGCAACCCGTTGTAACCCAGCAGCCGAGCATTGATAATATCCAGATTGGGATTCATGTTTCCTCAGTCAGTTGTCAGCTATCAACTGTCCATTGTCCGTTGCGACTGACCCCTAACCACTGACCACTAACCAATGACTACTGATAAACCCCTAGTTGGCATTATTATGGGCAGCGACTCCGATTTGCCCACGATGCAGGATGCGATCGCCATTTGTCAAGAATTTGGCGTCGCCTGCGAAGTCGCGATTGTTTCTGCTCACCGCACCCCCGAACGCATGGTGAACTATGCCCAAGAGGCTCACCAACGCGGACTTAAAGTGATTATTGCAGGTGCGGGTGGCGCGGCCCATCTGCCCGGAATGGTGGCATCGCTCACCCCTTTGCCCGTGATTGGCGTCCCGGTACCCAGCCGTCACTTACAAGGGGTCGATTCCCTCTACTCAATCATACAAATGCCAGCCGGGATTCCTGTTGCGACAGT
>DATNPC010001076.1:0-3298 GCA_036703375.1 Allocoleopsis sp. | reverse complement strand
AACTTTTTGGATAACTTCTGGGCTGAGTTTGAGCTTGGCAAATCCAGTGTGACTGGTGAGAACGATGTCCCAATCCCCTGTTGCCATTCTTGCTGTCATTTCCTGACGCTTTGCCTTCGACATTTGCGCCGAACCAGCAATTAGAACTCTGGCTTTTGGGTACAATTGGACGACTTCAGATGCCACCTGTTCTACCATGTGATCTTTAACGATCAAACAGGGTTTTGAACACAATCCCAATCGCTTGAGTTCCATCGCGGCGGCAACCATTACGATGGTTTTCCCCGCTCCTACTGGATGGCTAATCAAGGCATTACCAGTACTGATAATTCTCCAAATCGCGTTGAGTTGGTGAGGTCTTAGTCTCGCCTTCCAAGTTGGATTCATCCCTGGCAATTCTAGATGAGATCCGTTAAATTTTCGTAGGGCAAAACAGTTGTACTTTTCGTTGTAAATTTTGGCGAGTCTATCGGCTCTTTCTAAGTCGCTCCACAGCCATCGCTTAAATTTATCTTTTAGAGCTTCCTGCTTGGAGCGTGCAATTCGGGTTTCCTCCTTGTTGATTACATATTCGTCTTCTCCTACTTTGTCCTTCACCACTGGGCTACGCAGGTTCAGAGCCATTTCAATTAGCCGGTGGGCAGGAACTCGTGATGTCCCCAGCACTGTGCAGTTGTTCTGATTCCTCGCTACGTCCAGCGCTACATCGACGCTCCACGATGCAATGCTTTTCAGATAATGGACGTGAATTTTGCTGACTTTGACATTTAAAGTCTCAGCGATGAATTTCTCAACATCGCTTGTCGGAATCCATCCTGTACCCAAACGAGCGTAAATCTCACCGGGGCTTAACTCGGCAGGCTGCACATATGAGAGCGCTTCGATATTTATCCCGTATCGCGGTTCTAGAATTGCCGCTTTTTCAGCTTGCGCGAGTTTGAGGCGAACGTTTCCGCTTAGGTACTCATCTGCTGTCACCCAGGTATGAGTTTCTGGATCGTGATAAATTACCCCTACCGACGATAGCTCCGATATGACTTGTTGTTTGGTACTTTTCGTCAACCAAGCCATATAGTCTATGTCAACGCATCCTCGTTCGGACAAGCTATACACCAGCGCCTCAGTCGGACTATCAGCGCTCGTTTTCGGTTTGTGTTCTGTAATTGTCCTCTTGGTGAAAATCTCCGTTTTGGTTGTACGCTCTGGTTGCTCTGGATCGTAATTCTCCAGTGCCAGTAGCAGTGGATATTCGGGGTCATCAGCAAATACACGCCTGTTGCTGACATCGTGAATCCAACCATGCCGCTTAACAAAGCGATCGTAGTTAATGGTAAGTTGCTTGTGCGCTCTCGCCAATTCTTCGTCCGAACAGCCACACGATTGAACCTCGAATACTTTACGAGCAGCATCTCTGAGCTGAATTAACCAATACAGTCGAGTTTGCGCTGTGCCTTCGATTGAACAGGGAGTTAGTCTGCCCTGAATTACTTGCCAAGGTCTGTTTTCCAGCCAGACATAGCTGTAGGGTTTCACCTTGTCTTGCAATTCTACTGGAACAGGTATAGTTCTATAACCGCTATCGCTCTTACTCCGGTGCGTAGGACGATGGGTGTACACTTGACCAGGCAACTGACTAAAAGCTTCTTGGATGGCACAAGGTAAATCTCGTCCATCCGACGCTAATCCTAGTCGGCTTTTTCCTCCTCCATATAGCTTGTCAATGCAGGGCTTGCCCAACATCATTTCTGGGTGAGCTTTATAATACCCAGGCATCATTAACGGTTTTTCATCTTCTCCAACAACGTCGCTGGAACATAGCTCGATCCATTGGCAGTCCTCATTCGATGCAACCTCGCTTTTCTCCAAGGGGCGATCTGCGCTGACGCTCGAAGACTCGCTAATGCTTCGCAAACGCAGCAGCGCTTCGCTATCGCGCTTTCTCAGGATCAGCAAATCTGTAGTTACTGAGGTTCCCGTGAATTTTTGAAACGCCGTACAAGGTAGGCGCATCGCCCCCACCAACTCCGCATTTGTTGCTATCCACTTGCGAACTTCTTTCCCCCGGCTTGATTGCAGGGTTCCCACGCTGGTGATGAGTGCGAGCAATCCTCCCGGTCGGATCAAGTGCAACGCCTTGACGATAAAGTAATCGTGCAACGTGGACGCAATCTTCGGCATTGTCGCGTCGTTGGGCGCGGTCACGCCGAAGGGAACGTTCCCTACCGCCAAGTCAAAGAAGTCGCGCGGCAGCATTACTTCTTGAAATCCCCTGATGTGTATCTCGGCTTCTGGGTATAGCACCTTTGCAATTCCACCCGACACGGGATCGACTTCTACTCCCGTCCACGCGCAGTTATCCCCGATTTGTTCTGGTGTAAGCCCAATCCATAGCCCTGTTCCCAATCCTGGTTCTAAGATTTTGCCCCCGGTGAATCCCAGATGTAATAGTCCGTCCCAGACCGCTTTAATTACATCTGTACTCGTGTAATAAGCATTGGTGACGTTCGATCGCAGATCGTACCATTGCTCTGCTGTTACTATTTCCTTCAGGCAGCAGCTTAAATTTTCCCAGGCAGTTGGCGGGGATTCCATGAATAGCTCTGGCGCTAGTCCGAATCCCATGTATTGAGCCAGTACCCCCTTTTCCTCAAGATTGGGTATTTTGCCTGTTTCTTCTAGTGCCGCGAGCAATTCGATAGCTTTTAGATTTCGCTTGACTTTTTCTTTTGCACTCCCGGTTCCAATAACTTCAGTGATTTGATAATTCTTAATTGTTGTAAGCTCCGGCACGTCCGCTTGTTGGCAGTTGAGTGAAAATAACGGCAATTCAGTTAAATTCATTGTTAAAAAAACAAGACAGTAGGTTTCCCTACTGCCTTGCGCTAGCTATGATTATGAGCACCCTTGTCAAATAGCAACGCGCTCTGTCTTCGTAATGGTTCCGTTACTTTCTGTTTGGTGGAATTTCCAGGAAAGCTCCCGTTCCCCATCTGTTCCAGTACGAACGATCGATTAAAAACTATCCTTCCTGTTTTTCAACGATTTGTTTAGCTGTTTCCCAATCCAGCCAAACACCCATCCCCCCGTAAAATTGTACGGTGGCGATACTAGCTTTATTGCTTTTCCATCCTGCTAGAATTGCACGATGACCGTTCAGCGTTACCTCTATCTTTGAGGCTTTTTCTATTAAAGTTTGTCGCTCCAGCTCGATCAGGCTTGGCAAAATGTCAAAGACTGTTACTTCCTCTGTTTTCAAGGTAAGGATTATTTTCTGTCCTTCCATTTTTTAATCTCTTAA
>DATNPC010001075.1:0-8002 GCA_036703375.1 Allocoleopsis sp. | reverse complement strand
TGATGAGAAGCTCTCGAAAAATTAGTTTCATACCGCTTCCCCTCCTTCCATTCCCTTGGGAGGAATGACTGAGTATGAGATAGATTTCAAACCCTAAGCCGCTAAGACACCAACTGAGTTAGCATCTCCTCACACCAGCCCTCTAAAGCTACGAAAAATGAGAAGCCTGCTGCGCTTCTATCTCTATTAAAAATTAAAGCGGGTGTACTTTGAATTAAACGAAATAAAATTTGATTTAATGGCAAATAAATATAACTCTAGCGGTTCTCTTTTGGAAGAAGTACAAAAGTATGGGATGAGAGGGAATTGGGAATGGGCAAGAGAGTTAGATGGACTTCATTGATACGAGGATACGAGAATCGCTATGAGCTGAAATGTCTACCACTTCAGGAATGCCGCCTCTACTCCCTGCTCTCGCCGAATCTTCCCATCTTGTTCAAACCAATCAATCACCTGCTGATGGGTCAACTCCTCGATCGCAACGCCAGTGTCTTGGGAAACTTGCTTCAATAGCCGAAGGGATGAAATCGTTAATCGAGTTAAAAACTTCTCAGAAGACGACAGTAAGGCTTTGTCTACGTCGGCTGACTCTTCCGGTGTTAGAAACTGGGGGGACGGTTGGGGTGATTCGACCATGACTTATATATTGCTATATTGCTCGTCTCTAATTCTTAGGGTAATAGACCCAAGGAGTTACCATAACACCCGTGTTGGCGACAACATAAGTCCGATCGCTTTTTTCTACTTTTCTACCGCTCCTTGACTCGCGGCTTAATCAAGTAGCCGCACTGGTGTTCTCCTTCATTAATCCAGTGCGTGCGCTCTACTGTACAGTCCGGCAAGACTGCCGCAAACATTTCTAATTCATGCCCGCAGACATTGGGAAACGATTCGGCAACGTTGGAAATCGCGCAGTTATGTTCTTTTAAGATAAACTGCTCGGCGACGCGATCGCTCAAACTTCTGGGTTCTACCGCATACCACTCTGCCATGTAACCCTCGCTGCGACGGAGTTCTACGAGTTTAGCAACCCGCTCTTGCACCGTACCCTTACCGACCTTCTCCCGGTATTCCAAGGCTTTGCGCTGCCACTGGAGGCGCAGGATGGAACTCGCTTCTTCATATCCCAGCGTTTGCGTCAGCGTATCCAACAGGGAAACCGCAAACTCACCGTAATGATTGGGGAAGCGATCGCGTCCTTTTCGGCTGAGGTGATAGACATGCTGAGGACGCCCCATTCCCACTTGTACTGATTTATACTCGATCAGTCCTTCTGTTTCCAAATCCTTGAGGTGACGCCGAATCGCTTGGGGGCTAATCTCCAAGGCTTCGGCTAACTCCTGTGCCGTGGCTCGCTCCTGTTTCAATAACAGTTGCAAGATGTCTTGCTTCGTAGAAGGTTGATGAGTAGTCGTCATCGGCTTTTAGAAAAGGGTGCTGGGAAGGTGAAGGGAGACGTTCAGCTTGACTTTGACAACATTCTTGTTGTTAATATATCTTACAATAGAATTAAACAACAAAGATGTTGTTTTAGTCTGCTCCTATAACTAGACCGCACCCGCTGAATGGGAGTACCGATTGCTACCCATCCACCTCCGATCCTAAGCGATCCTTTATAGAACACAACGAGAACACATAATCTAATGACTGCCACCGTCAAGAAATTAGTCAACCAGCCCTACAAGTATGGCTTTGTCACCGACATTGAGGTCGATACAATTCCTCGCGGTCTGAATGAGGATGTCATCCGCACCATCTCGGCGAAAAAGAACGAGCCAGAGTTCATGCTGGAGTTCCGTCTCAAAGCCTACCGACAATGGCTGAAGATGACTGAACCCGCTTGGCCGCACGTCACCTATCCGCCCATTAACTATCAAGATATCATCTACTACTCGGCTCCCAAGCAGAAAAAGGAAAAGCTCAATAGCTTAGATGAAGTTGACCCAGCGCTGCTGGAAACCTTCGAGAAGCTTGGCATTCCTCTATCCGAGCAGAAGCGGCTGTCCAATGTGGCGGTGGATGCCATTTTTGATAGTGTCTCAATTGCTACCACCTTCAAAGAAAAGCTTGCCAAAGAAGGTGTGATTTTCTGCTCAATTTCTGAAGCGTTGAAAGAACACCCAGAGTTAGTGCAGAAGTATCTCGGCAGCGTTGTCCCCGTCGGAGATAATTACTTCGCCGCCCTGAACTCAGCCGTCTTCAGTGACGGTTCTTTCGTCTTCATTCCCAAAGGCGTCAAATGCCCGATGGAACTATCCACCTACTTCCGGATTAACACCGGTGAAGTGGGTCAGTTTGAGCGCACCCTCATTGTTGCAGAAGAAGGGAGTTCCGTTAGCTACCTCGAAGGCTGCACCGCCCCCATGTACGACAGCAACCAACTTCACGCGGCTGTTGTGGAACTCGTTGCCCTCGATAACGCTGAAATCAAATATTCCACCGTGCAAAACTGGTATGCCGGTGATGTCAACGGCAAAGGTGGGATTTACAACTTTGTTACCAAGCGAGGGCTGTGTAAGGGCGTCAACTCCAAGATTTCGTGGACGCAGGTGGAAACGGGTTCGGCTATTACTTGGAAGTATCCTAGCTGCGTGTTAGTCGGTGACAATTCGGTGGGCGAGTTTTACTCCGTCGCGCTGACGAATAACTATCAGCAAGCCGACACCGGAACCAAGATGGTGCATATCGGGAAAAACACCCGCAGCACGATTATTTCTAAAGGGATTTCTGCTGGTAACTCCAAAAACAGCTATCGGGGTTTAGTGAAAATTAGCCCGAAGGCTAAAGGGGCACGGAACTACTCGCAGTGCGACTCCATGCTGATTGGGAGTACCGCCGAGGCGAACACCTTCCCTTACATTCAGGTGGAAAACAACACCGCCAAAGTCGAGCACGAAGCCTCTACCTCCAAGATTGGGGAAGACCAACTGTTTTACTTCGCTCAGCGAGGGATTTCAGAGGAGGATGCCATTTCTATGATGGTCAGTGGCTTCTGTAAAGATGTCTTTAACGAGCTGCCCATGGAGTTTGCGGCTGAAGCTGATAAACTACTAAGCCTGAAACTAGAAGGTTCAGTTGGATAAGAAAAACAATTTTTTAGCGTGTCTGGAGTGTTTCTTTCAGGGCTGGTTGGCGTTAGAAAATGCTCCAGGCACGGGAGGGACGCACGAGGAGTCATAAGGTAAGGATGATTAACGAAAACAGCGAAGTAATACTGTCAGTTCGCAATTTGACAGCCAAGGTTGATGGCAATCAGATTCTCAAGGGCTTGAACCTGGACGTGAAAGCCGGTGAAATTCATGCCATCATGGGTCCCAATGGTTCGGGTAAAAGCACCTTTTCCAAAGTTTTAGCCGGTCATCCTGCCTACGAAGTCACAGGCGGAGAGATTGTTTTCCAAGGAAACAATTTGCTGGAGATGGAGCCAGAAGAGCGATCGCTTGCTGGCGTTTTCCTCGCCTTTCAATACCCCCTGGAAATTCCTGGTGTCAGCAATTTAGATTTCTTGCGCGTGGCATATAACGCCCGCCGCAAGCACCAAGGCCTAGAGGAAATCGATACATTTGACTTTGAAGATTTAACACAGGAAAAACTGGAAGTTGTCAAGATGAATCCCAGCTTCCTGGAGCGCAGTCTGAATGAAGGCTTCTCCGGGGGCGAGAAGAAGCGGAATGAGATTCTCCAAATGGCGTTACTAGAGCCGAAGCTGGCTATCTTAGACGAGACAGATTCTGGATTGGATATTGACGCCTTAAAGATTGTGGCTGATGGCGTGAATCAGTTGGCGAGTCCGGAGAATGCCACGATTTTGATTACCCACTACCAGCGGTTGCTCAATTACATCGAGCCCGATTTCGTTCATGTCATGGCAGCAGGTCGCATCTTGATGACAGGTGGTAAGGAACTGGCACTGGAACTGGAAGAGCGCGGTTACGACTGGGTGCTAGAAGAAAAAGCAGCGGAGGTGGGAGTACGATGACGGTTCAAGTTTCTCCCGGCACAATTCCTAGTCCAGATGATTTGGCACTAATCTCGACAGCAAGCGAGCGAGATGCGTATCTCACAGCATTGTTGGCACGGTGCCAAGGGTTGGATTTACAGCTGATTGACCCGGAAACGACGGCTATAGTAAAAGAGATTCGCGATCGCGCTTCGCTATGGGTTAAGACTATTTCTCTTCCGACAAAGCAAGATGAGGAATGGCGTTTTACCGATCTTTCGCCGTTGCTACAAGTCGATTTTCAGGTATCTGACGTTAAAGCCGGTTTGCCTGACTTATCGGTGGATGAATTAGCTCTACCAGAAGCGCCCATTCGATTAGTCTTTGTCAACGGAGTTTATGCGCCTGGATTGTCGGCGATTAGCGAGTTGCCAGAGGGACTAGTTGTCAGCAATCTAGCCCAGTTGCCTGTCCCTTACCGCACCCAAGTTGGGAAGTATCTAGCTCAACAACAGGGTTCGGCAGAAGTTTTCACCGCACTCAACACGGCAGGTTTGACGGATGCGGCCGTGGTTTGGGTGGCGAAGAATACGGTTGTGGAGACACCGATTCATCTGATTTTTCTGGCTGTTGGCGGTGGAGTGGCGACGATTATTCAGCCGCGTTGTTTGGTGGTAGCTCAGTCGGGAAGCAGCATGACGTTGGTTGAGGAGTATACTAACCGCCCAGACGCAGAGGGCGCGGAGGGAGTTTATTTTACTAATGCGGTGACGGAAGTCGTGTTAGAGGAGAATGCTCGGGTTAACCATACTCGGGTTGAGCGAGAGGGTAAGGCGGCCTTTCATATCGGGAAAAGTGCGATCGCGCAAGCTCGTGATAGTCGCTATACTTGCCATGCGATTAGTGTAGGCTCTCAGCTATCGCGCCATAATTTAGATGTTTTGCAAACGGGCGAACAAACGGAAACGACGCTTAATGGCTTGACGATGATTGCTGGAGAGCAGTTAGCGGATACTCACAGCGTCATGGGGTATACCAAACCTTACGGCACCAGCAAGCAATTACATAAATGTATTGTTTCGGACAAGGCTCGTGCGGTTTTTAATGGTAAGGTTTTTGTACCGCAGGCGGCTCAGTTAACGGATGCTAATCAGCTCAATCGCAATTTGCTGTTATCTCCTAGAGCTCGCGTTGATACTAAACCCCAACTGGAAATTACAGCAGATAACGTCAAATGTTCTCATGGTGCTACGGTGAGTCAGTTGGAGGCTGATGAAGTCTTCTACCTGCAAAGTCGCGGACTCAATGAGACGGATGCTCGCAATCTTTTAATTGACGCGTTTGCAGCGGAGATAATCGATCGACTCCCAATCGCGTCCTTACGTCAGCAACTTGGAGAGTTGGTTCGAGCCATCTCTCGGTAAGGCACTCCCCTTCCATCAGGAAGGGATTCTCGCTTTCCCAAGAGAAGTCTTCGCTACTATCAGATGTGCATCAACCGATAAGTCCGTATACCTTGAAAAACACTATCGCCTTCAGCAGAATAAAAAGCCATAGGAGGAATACTAAATTAAAATCACTACGTAACCGAAATAAAACTCGATAGATTTCTAATTAAGACTCAGCCAGACAAATAAAGAGTCAATGAAACAAGCAGAGCTTCTAGCGACATCAATCGAGCATGAGGTCAATAATGAAAAGCTATGTTGGGTTTCATTGAGAAGTCTAAGTTAATACCAAACTTTAAAGCCTTCTAACGTGATTCCACATCCACACTCAGCACTCAGCACCAAACAATGACTCTTATTCAAGAAAGAACTCTTGCCGAAACAGTCCGCGCTGACTTCCCGATTTTGCATCAGGACGTCCACGGTAAACCCTTGGTGTACCTAGACAGCGCCGCAACATCCCAAAAACCGATTGCGGTACTGAAGACTCTGCGCGACTATTACGAGCAGGATAATGCGAACGTTCATCGAGGCGCTCATAGCCTCAGCGTGAGAGCGACAGATGCCTATGAGGGAGCGCGAGACAAGGTAGCTCGTTTTGTGAATGCTGCCGAGCGGCGAGAGATTGTCTTCACCCGGAATGCCACGGAAGCGATTAATTTAGTGGCTTATAGTTGGGGTTTGAATACATTGCAGCGGGGAGATGAGATTATCCTCTCTGTGATGGAACACCACAGCAATATTATTCCCTGGCAGCTGATTGCTCAGAAGACGGGTGCGGTGCTGAAGTACGTCCATCTGACTGAGTCGGAGGAATTTGATTTAGAGCAATTCAAGCAGCTGATTTCTGAGAAAACCAAGCTGGTGAGCGTCGTACATGTTTCTAATACTTTGGGTTGTATCAATCCAGTCGAAGAAATTATTGCGATCGCGCACCGTTATGGCGCTAAAGTACTGATCGACGCCTGCCAGAGCGTGCCTCATATGCCCATAGATGTTCAGGCAATGGACTGTGATTGGCTCGTCGCTTCAGGCCACAAAATGTGCGCTCCGACTGGCATTGGATTCCTGTATGGGAAACTGAATTTGCTAGAGGCAATGCCTCCCTTTATGGGAGGGGGCGAGATGATTTCCGAAGTCTTCCTCGATCGCTCAACGTATGCCTGCCTACCCCACAAATTTGAAGCCGGTACACCCGCAATTGGGGAAGCGATCGCGCTGGGTGCTGCGGTAGACTATTTAACCAAGATAGGAATGGACAAAATCCACGCCTACGAAGAAGAATTAACCGCCTATCTGTTTAAACAACTGCGTACCATTCCTCAAGTAAGAGTTTATGGTCCGCAACCTACAGCCGAGGGGAAAGGTAGAGCCGCACTAGCTGCTTTTACCGTTGAGGGACTCGATTCAAGCGATGTTTCTACAATGCTCGATCAAGAAGGTGTTGCCATTCGTTCCGGCCATCACTGCACTCAACCCCTACACCGCAGCTTGGGCATAGCGGGTACAGCGAGAGCGAGTTTGTACTTCTACAATACCCGTAAGGAAATTGACATCTTCATCGCAGCACTCAAAGATACTATCGAATTTTTCGCCAGCATCATGGGCTAACAGGAAACAGTAGAGTTTTTTAACCGTATCTGGTTCTGCTTAGGGGGTGGGCAATGCCCACCCTTTTTCTTCGGTTTCATCTTCTATCAAGGTAGTGTGTTGAGAACTTTGGCCGCTTCTGACACGGCCTTAAGGCTAACACTCAGGGATTGCAGTTTTTGGAAATCAATGGTTTCCAGTTCTTCTTTATTAAGTGTCTCCAGCATTTTGGCTTGGAGCTTATCGATAATCTCATCTTGGTTTTGTAGCCGCTGGTTCCTTGTCATGTTTAGTTGCGATCGATCAATCTAGGGTAGCTCTTTCCATGTCAGTATTCATACCCTGTTGGAGTCGATCAGGTAACTTTAAGACAGTAGGACTCTTGCATAAATCCTAGAATGCCCCCTAAATTCCCCAATTTGGGGGAACTTTAAATCCAGGTTTCTCCTAGGGGGGTGACAAGGCAGACAAGCCATATTAAATGACACCGATGTCTCGCTGTGCGCCCCTACAATGCAAATCGGGGGATGAGCTTAAGTTTAGTCTTTCGGCTTTTGGAAAATCATCAGATGCTGCTGAGGCAAAAAGCGTTTGGTTTCGAGCCATTGCAAACCTACGGCTGCCATTTCTTTACGGGCTTGCTTTTGGCTCATCTTATGGAGCGCTTTAATCGGAATCAACGGATTTTCTCGTCGATACTCAACTAGTGCAACGCGTCCACCTGGCTTCAGCGCTCTTACAACTCCTTGCATCATCTCTTTCGGATACTCAAATTCGTGGTAAGCATCCACCATCAGCGCTAAGTCAATGCTCTGTTCTGGTAAGTTAGGGTCAGTAACACTTCCCAAAATCGGCTCAACATTAGCGATATTGTTTTCTTTTTTGAGGAAATCAATGATATCGAGCATTTCTGGCTGAATATCTACGGCTAACACCTTTCCTTCGGGTACCAGCGGACTGATACGAAAGCTAAAATAGCCAGTACCTGCTCCGATATCGGCTACGACATCATTGGGCTGGAAGT
>DATNPC010001074.1:0-2820 GCA_036703375.1 Allocoleopsis sp. | reverse complement strand
AACGTCTGTTCTTCTCTAGATACTCCCAAAATCGACTCGCTCGCGGAATTCACTTCTATCAGATTCCCCTGGCGATCGGTGATGGAAATTCCAATGGGAAAGATTTGAAATAATGTTTGGTATTTCAGTTGGCTTTCTCGTAATTCTTCCTCGATCTGTTTGCGTTCGCTAATATCCTCAACCACAGCAACACCATACTTAATTTCACCCGTCGCCGAGCGGACTAGCGAACCCGTTACATTGACCCAAACGATCGAGCCATCTTTGCAGATGTAGCGTTTCTCTAGGGAGTAACTCGACCAGGTACCGCTCAAAATCTGTTGGATATAGTCAGACTCGATATCGAGGTCATCGGGGTGAGTAATATCTAAATGGCTGAGGGCTTGAGTTTCTTCAGGGGTATAACCAATGATGTCGCAAAACTTTTGGTTAAACAGGAAAAATCGCTCGTCTAAACTGCAATGACAAATACCGACAGCGGCTTGTTCAAAGGTGGCGCGAAAGCGCTCTTCGCTTTCTTGGAGGGCTTGTTCTGCGAGTTTGCGATCGGTAACGTCACGAGCAACAGCATAAACTAAGCGTTCCTCCAGAAATGGCACCGCATTCCAACACAACCACTTGTAAGAACCATCTTGGCAACAGTAGCGATTCTCGAATGAGTAGATGGGAATACCCGCCGCAAGGTTGGCAAGTGCAGCTTGAGTCGCTGCCCGATCGGCCGGATGCACGAATTCAATAAAGGGATAAGCCGTTAATTCTTGGGAGGTAAAACCGAGGGTTCGCTCCCAAGCGGGGTTAGCATGCAGGCAGTAGCCATCCAAGCTGGCAATCATCAGCATATCCAGTGAGAGATTGAAGAAGCGATCGCGTTGTTGCTGGATCTGTTTGCGCTCGGCTAATTCCGCTGCCAGTTGGGAATACAGTTCTGCTTGCTGAATCGCGATCGCAATTTGGGTTGCCAAGGATGAAAGTAATTCAATTTCCCACACCTGCCATCGCCTAGGTGTCCCACACTGATGAGCAATCAGCAATCCCCACAGCGAGTCTTGCCCAACAATGGGAACCACGAGTTTAGACTTCACGCCAAGCTGCCTCAGCCAGTTCGCCAGGCAAGGTGCCATGTCATCCTGCTCGACATCGGTGACAGTCCGAATTCGCCCTTGGTAATACCATTGACGGCACTCTTGCGGAAAGATTCTCTCTGGGAGGGGCCGTCCGATGATGGCAGGGCATCCCGGCGCTAACGCTTCTGTAATCACGCTGCCCGCGCCATCGGACCAAGTGCGGTAAATTAAAACGCGATCGCACTCCAGAAATTGTCGGATTTGCGTCACCGTAGTATTGAGAATTTCATCCAGGTTCAACGACTGGCGGATGTAGTGGGCAATGCCTGTTACTAACCGCTCCCGCTGAGCTTGTAGTCGCAGTGCGGCCTCGGCTTGTTCGCGTTCGTGGATTTCCTGTTTTAACTCCTCATTGGTTCGTCTCAACTCCTCGGTTCGCTTCAGCACCCGTTGCTCCAACTGAGCATTCAAGGCGAGAATTTGGGCTTCGGTGAACTTGCGATCGCTAATATCCAGAATCGTGCCCAGCATCCGCACCGCTTGACCTTGCGAATTGTAGAAGACTTTTCCTTTCCCCTCAATCCAGTGAATGCTACCATCCGACCACAGCACTCGAAATTCCTGGTGATACTCCTGTTGCCCTAAACGCGCACGATTTACAGATTGGGCAACCGCAGCTCGATCTTCAGGATGAATACATTCTTCAAAGGCGGCATAAGAGCCATCAAAGGCACCGGGAGATAGACCAAACAGCGCTTCATGCCCCCTCGACCAAGTAATCCTATTCGTCAAAATATTCCAGTCCCACATTCCCATCCGAGACGCTTCCAACGCTAATCTCAGTTGCTCTTCGCTTTGGCGCAACTCTTCTTCAACTTGTTTGAGATGAGTAATGTCCGTGGCAACGCCCAGAATCTGCTGCGGTTGACCAGAAGCCGTTCTCGTAAAAACGGTATCTCGACTGTAAAGCCAGCACCATTTTCCATCAGCGCGCCGCATCCGATACTCGGTTTCCACAATTTCCCCATCTTTGGCGGTAGCAAAGCGTTCCATCCGTGCAGCGAGTTTTGCGGAATCGTCCGGGTGAAGGAGTGTGGGAAGGAGCATTGCGCCCAAAGCTTGTACGGCTGGCGATGAGTAGCCGAGAATCTCAGCAATCTGTCGATTGCAATAAATATTGCGCTGCTCGATCGCATCGTAGATAAACAAAATCGCTGAAATGGATTCGGAAATCTGCTCGATGAACTGTTGTTTCTCTGCCAGCGCCGCCTCAGCTTGCTTGCGCTGAGTAACATCCCGTAAAACCGATAAATGACGATGGGGCAGAATATTGGCTGTTGCCGCAAACTCCGTTTCGCGCACCGTTCCGTCGGGACGCAAGAGACGAAATTCGCCTGTAATTCGTCCTTGCGCCAAAAAGCCGCGCCACGCCTCAGCAAAATCCAAACCCGGTTCGGCAAAGTGTGAGATATTGCAACCCAGAAGTTCGTCTCGTGGCAGTCCCAATAGTTTGCAGGCAGCAGGATTGGCATCGATATAGTTCCCTGCATCATCCGCAATCAAAATGGCATCGAGAGCATCATTAAAGATGGCTTGAAACTGGCGTAAAGAGGAGTCAGCAAGCAGCGAGCAGTGGTCAGTGACCAGTGACCAATGACTAGTGTCCAGTGTCATTCTCCCCGTCTCCCCGTCTCCCCGTCCCCCCGTCTCCCCATCTCCCCGTCCCCCCGTCTCCCCGTCTCCCCATCTCCCCGTC
>DATNPC010001073.1:0-10433 GCA_036703375.1 Allocoleopsis sp. | reverse complement strand
CGATCGGTACTAGCTTCCCAACTCTTACGAGTCAAATTCGACTGGAGCAACGTTAGCAATCTGGGCAAACTGATGCAAATTGCTGCGCTCGCTAGTGTCGTCAGCATGATTACAGCGTCTACTGAGTTGATATTCATACTTGCTATCCTTTCCCAACGATCTTGGTACTATTAGTGTTTGCTATATACTAAGTATGAGATAAAATTGCCAAAACTGAGTAATATCAATGGTTTGAATTACTTTTGGTTGTCATAAGTTTTGCTAAACTAACAGCAGTCGGCAAGACAAGGAAAGGACAGCAAGAGCTGAATTTCGATCGCTAGACGTGCCTGGAAACTAGATAAAACTGTTGCATTCTATCAAGTTAGACCAGGCTCAGAGACATTAGCTGCTCTGCCATCTCAAAATTGGCGGTTACATTTTGGACATCATCAAGGTCTTCGAGAGCATCCATCAGCTTCAAAAGCGATCGCGCTAAATCCGGATCGGTGACTTCGACTGAATTACTGGGAATCCACCGTAACTCAGCTTCGCGCACGGGTAAGCCTTTTTCCTTGAGCGTTTGATTCAAGGCTTCTAGGTTGCTGACTTCAGTAAATACTTCTGCTACCTCCTCGTCATCCTCTTGGTTCAACTCGTAAGACTGGGCCCCACCTTCTAAAGATGCTTCTAGCAGTTGTTCTTCTGAAACCGAACCGACAAGAGTGACGACACCTTTTTGTTCAAACATCCAAGACACGCAGCCCGTCTCACCGAGATTCCCACCATTTTTGGTAAATGCTGCCCGTAAATCGGCTGCGGTGCGATTGCGATTATCCGTTAGCGCTTCGATCAGAATGGCAACACCACTCGGCCCATAGCCTTCGTAGCGAATTTCTTCCAGGCTGTCGCTATCGCTGCCTAATTGTCCAGACCCTTTCGCGATCGCTCGTTCAATATTTTCATTCGGAATTCCCGACGCTTTTGCCTTTTCTACAGCTGTCCGCAAGCGGAAGTTCCCTTCTATATTGGGGACACCGTGGCGTGCCGCAACAATAATTTCACGAGAAAGTTTAGCAAAAGTCTTGCCTTTAACCGCGTCCACTCTTGCTTTCTGGCGCTTAATGTTTGCCCATTTACTATGTCCTGCCATAACTCCAAACAACGATACTGAACAAAAATCACACAAAAAAGCCCACTGGTTTTGAGAAGGTCAATTCAGCGATTGGACGAGAACTCTCAACGCATTGCTCATCGCTGGGGTCAAACTGGCAATATAACCTTGACCGTCGTTTGTTGACCTGGCGTACTCTCGATCGCTAATTCTCCACCCAACAGTTCAGCAAGGCGCTTGGTAATCGTCAGTCCTAATCCTGAACCTTTTTGCTCGTAGAGTTTGCGATCGAATTGCTGATAAGCCCCTACTTCTGCAATTTGAGTTGGTGTCATGCCGCGCCCGTTGTCGCTCACAGATAGGGTGTAGCAACGGTTCACGGGAACGTCTCTACAGCCAAGAACTCCAACGATGCGAACGGGTGTGCCAGCAGGAGAGTACTTAAAGGCATTATCAATCAGTTCTTCAACAATTTTTTCTAGTCTAACTTTAGCAATCCGCACGCTGGCATCCACCAAATCCAGTTGCAAATCGTCTGCTCTGCCCAGCCGTTGGGCAACCAGGACAGCCATCTGTTCGACGATCGAAGCCGCCGAGCTAACCCGGCCACTCTGGAGTGCCTCGATTTGTAAAGGATTTGTGGCAATGAGTTCGAGTTCGGCGTACAGTAAAAAATTCTGCGTCAGTCGATATAAGCGCTCTGCTGACTGATGAATCGTTTTCGCTATGCCCTGAATTTCGGAGCGTTCCAGAGCATCGGATTCATCAATGAGTAGCCGAGAATAACCCAGAATACTATTGAGGGGCGATCGCAGTTCGAGCGGGAGCGATAAGGCAATGCTACTGCGTAACTGCTCCAGTTTTTGGGCGTGTTGCTGGTCAATCGCCACTTGTTTTTCCAATTGAACCGAAATGGCTTTGAGCAGTTGATTTCGACTAAACGGCTTGGTCAAGTAATCATCTGCCCCCAGTTCCATCCCTTGTCGCAAATCGGTTCGCTCCGTTCTAGCGGTGAGAAAAATCAACGGAATTGTGGCTGTTGCCGGACTCGATCGCAAGACTCTTAAAACATCGAACCCGTCAACGTCTGGCATCATCACATCGCTGATAATCAAATTTGGCAGATGAGCTTTTGCTAGCTCGATACCTGTCTTACCGTCACGAGTACCCAAGACCTGAAAATTTTCCGCATTGAGCAAGTCCAGTAACATCTCTAATACGACTTGCTCATCTTCGATTACCAGAATTGTTTTCATCAATGGCTAGAGTAAGTGTCCTTGCTGTGTTTAGTCTATCGATTGAATCGATTTAACCAACAGTTAAAGGCAAACGTTTTCCTGTTTTCAGTAATTGACTGAATTCATGGGTAGGTAAAGGGCGACTGAATAGGTAGCCTTGCATGGTATCACAGTGATGCTGGGAAACAAACGAAAGTTCGTCTTGTGTTTCTACCCCCTCAGCAATTAATTTGAGATTTAAACTTTTTGCCATCCCAATAATTGCTTTTGTAATTGCAGCAGTATTGGGATTCTCTGTAATGTTTTGGATAAAGCATCGGTCAATTTTCAAGATATCGAATGGAAATTGCTGCAAATAGCTCAAGGAAGAATAGCCCGTGCCAAAATCATCAATAGCAATCTTGACGCCTAGTGACTTTAAAGCATTTAACCGGCGAATTGCCACTTCAGTATTTTGCACCAGCATGCTTTCCGTTAGCTCTAACTCGATGTATTTGGGGTCAAGACCGGTTTCCATGAGAATTTGAACTAACTGTTTTCGCAAGTCAATTTGACTAAATTGGCGGCTGGATAAGTTGACAGACACTTGTAAAGACGTAAACCCGGAATTTTGCCAGAGTTTGGTTTGCTTACAGGCTGTTTGCAACACCCATTCCCCAATTGGGATAATCAGACCCGTTTCCTCTGCGATCGGGATAAATTTAGTGGGTGAGACTAAACCGCGCTCTGGATGCAGCCAACGCACGAGGGCTTCCGCACCGATAATTTCTCCAGTTTGCAGACTGACTTGGGGTTGATAATAAACTCGGAGTTCTTCCCGCTCTAAGGCATGGCGTAGCTCGGTTTGCAAGATCAAACGGTCTGAGGAGCCAACATTAAAGGCTGCCGAGTAAAACTGATATTGATCGCCGCCCTGCTGACTGGCTTTCGTCATTGCCGTGTTGGCATGATTGAGTAAATTCTCAATTTCCATACCATCACGAGGATACAGAGCAATGCCAATACTTGCCGTGATAAAGATTTCTTGACCCGCTAACGTAAAGGTTTGCGAGAGGCGTTCTAATAGGGTTTCGGCGAATTGTCCGGCTTCTTTTTTATGCTCAGTTGTTGCCAGGATGATAGCAAAGCGATCGCTATTTAACCGAACGACGACATCCCGAGCGCTCACACAAGCGCTAAGGCGTTCGGCAACAGCTTTGATTAATAAGTCACCGACGACATGCCCCAGATGATCGGTGATTTGGTTAAATCGATCTAAGCCAACCGACAGCAGCGTTACGAGCTGTTCATGGTTCGTATCCGTTGATTTTACCCGTGCAAATGCCTCTCGCAATGCCATTTGATTGGGGAGATTGGTCAGGCTATCGTGATGGATTAAGTAATTGAGTTGCTCTTTGGCTCGCTGGAGTTCGATCCTGTAGCGATTTTGCACGGCTTCTTGTTTCTTGAGTCGGCTAGCAATTGCACCGAGCAGTTCTGCTCTGGTAAACGGCTTGGTCAGATAATCATCCGCTCCCAGTTCCATTCCCTGACGAAAATCTGTTTTCGCTGCTTTTGCCGTGAGAAAAATAAATGGAGTGGATGCCATCGCTGGTTCTTGGCGTAGCTTGGTCAGGACGCCATAACCATCGAGGTCGGGCATCATCACATCGCACAAAATGAGATCGGGTTCCATGGCTTTGGCTAATTCAAGACCAATGCGACCATTTTCGGCACCGATTACCTCAAATCCTTCAGTATCCAGGAGTTCTAGAATATTTTCCCGGACAAATTCTTCATCTTCAATCACTAAAATTTTTTTCATCATGGAACTATCGACGTTTACAGTAGCAGTGTGACGGTTAATGTAGTGCTTACCCCGATGTCGCTATCCACGGCACTTTGACATGGGTGAATATCCATACACGGTTTGACAATTGCCAAACCTAAACCCATTCCCTTGCATTGTCCCGATACTAGTTGCGTTAACAGCTCAACTACTCGGTGCAAATCTTCGCTGAACCTAAACGGCGAGAGAATCCTATCGCTTGTATTGCCTCAGGAAGTAAGTTGGGAATTGCAGTTTTGATGGTTAAAAAACAGCGATCGATGGCTCGTACCTGATGCCATTTGGGTTTAGGCTGGTCGCATTTGAATTTTTGAAACTATCTATGGTAGACCATGCAAAATCTAAAATCCAAAATTCACACTAGTCTGACTTGGCGAGCCTATCAATCGATAGATGGTTAAGTGGAACAGTCGTGTTAAAATACCTAACTATTAAACAAAAGTCTTAGCAGCCTACGTGTTCTCTATCTGGCTGGTCTTTCAGTATGCGTGAAATCGCGTCTAGCAGTTCCGTTATGGTAAACGGCTTAGTAATATAAGCAGTCGCACCTAGTTCCAGACCATAACTCAGATCGGTTTTTGAGGCTTTGGCTGTCAAAAATATCAACGGAATTGTTGCCATGACTGGATCGGAGCGTATTCCCTGCAAAACTCCATATCCGTCTAGTTCTGGCATCCGGACATCGCACAAAATCAGATCGGGAAGGTGCTGCCGAGCCAGCTCTAGACCAATACGACCATTCTGAGCCGCGATCGCATTGAATCCCTCAGCATCTAGCAGTTCTAGAATATTCTCTCGAACTGTTTCCTCATCCTCTATCACTAAAATCTTCTGCATTGGTTTGCTCCTTTAAAAGTTTATAGCGAGCCTATCAGTCTATTTGACGTCTGGATTAGCAACCAAGTTATAGACTTAACAAAGATTGAATTATGATGTAAAATAAATAATTTTTATAAAAAATTTGGCATTTGAAAACATGATGCCATTGTAATCTAAACCTTAATTTTTCAATTGTTGCATGGTTGTTTTTCTCAGCCCTCGTGGAAATTACGGTAGTACGAACGCATCTTAACAAGCGATCTCTGTAAATTTACTGAAGTGCCGCGAAGCAGCCGGTGAAATAAGAGACAGGGGAGAAGGACACCTGAGTCGCCTGTTAATAGTTAGTAGATAGTCGTCAGTGGTTGCGTTCAATCTCTCATTCTGGCAAGAAGTTCAATGCCACTAATAACTTGCCTATTCACTATTCATGCGAAATCCTATTCGTTTTCTTTGGTAAGATGCGCTTTATTTATTCAGTTTTTGTTCATGTTTAAACTAGGTAAGACAACCAGAATTTTTCGGGTTATTCCAGGGTTAGGGGTATGGTCAAAACCAGTTTGTGATGTCCCAAAAATTGCTCTATATCCCCCTATCTTTAGGTTCCCGTGGCAGTCTCAATCCAAGACCAATCGGCACACGCATCAAGGGTTAGAGGCATTTTGGCATGACGTCAACCGATGGTTGATTTTAGGGCTTTGCCTACTGGTATTAGGGGGATGTCAGTTGCAAGGAAAGCCGAATGAAGCCGGAGTTGTACAATTAACGCTATGGCACGGAGTGAACCCACCAGCCAATCGGGATGTTTTGCAGAAATTAGTAGACAGATTTAACCGCGAACATCCAACTATTCAGGTGAGTTCGCTCTACGTGGGGCAAGAAGACCAGCAGATGCCGAAGATTTTGGCCAGTGTCGTCGGGAACGTTCCCCCCGATTTGTTATGGTTCAACCCAACGATTACAGGCCAGTTAGTCGAATTGGGGGCTATTCGGCCTCTAGAGGATTTACTGAATGCCTCACCCGTTCAAAACGAAATTGACCCAGCGCTATTTTCCTCGATGCAGTTCCAAGGTCATACCTGGTCAGTGCCGTTTGGAACCAATAATGCAGGAATTTTTTATCGGCCGAGTTTGTTTGCCGCATCGGGGATTACCCAACTTCCGCACACTTGGGAGGAGTTACGACAGGTTGCCAAAACCTTGACCCGCGATACTGATGGTGATGGTCGGATCGATCGCCACGGCATATTATTGCCTTTAGGTAAGGGGGAGTGGACAGTCTTTATGTGGTTGCCGTTTCTGTGGAGTGGGGGCGGGGATTTGACCAGTGGGAATGGGGGAGAATACTTGGAGAGTATGGTTAAGGAACTCCCTGCCTCCTCTTCTTCCTTGTCCCCCCTAAGCGTAAATTTTGTAAGTGATGGTGCAATTAGAGCATTACAGTTCTGGCGCGACTTGATGGCAGACGGTTCAGCCGTGTTGTCGGCCCCAGAACGGGGGTATGAGATGGATAGCTTTCTCGCCGGAAAAGTGGCGATGCAGTTGTCTGGGCCTTGGACGTTGGGACAACTGCAAGCGACAGGCGTTGATTTTAGCGTTTTTTCGATACCGTCTGAGGTGAAACCGGCAACCGTCATCGGTGGGGAGAATCTGTTTTTGTTTAAAACCACACCAGAACGCGAACAGGCAGCGTTTAAGTTTGCCGAGTACGTTCTAGGGAAAGAGTTTCAGACGCAGTGGGCACTGGGCACGGGTTATTTACCGGTGAATCTCAGGGCGCGTCAAAGTGAGGTTTATCAAGCGTTTATAGAACGGCAACCAGCAGTAAAAGTGTTTCTGGAGCAAGCTAAGTCTGGGCGATCGCGTCCTATCTTTAGGGGCTACAATCGGATTTCGGAGAGTTTGGGTCGCGCGATCGAGGCAGTTTTGTTGGGTAAAAGCTCTCCCAAGGAAGCACTTGAGAAAGCTCAACACCGTCTGAACTTATCGCTCTAAAGTAGAGTGTATGTATTGTCGCCGTTGTAACAAAGCGGTTTGAACTTGGTCATACTCCGTTTTGAGTTGCGTTACAATCTCTGCTGTACCATCGAGAAGACCTTTGCCTCCTCGTGTTTCCAACTCCTGGCACAGCCCAGATAACTCGATCGCGCCCAGCAAAGCACTACTTGACTTGAGAGTATGGGCAGCATGTTGCAGGTCTTTCGCTATCCCCCGATCAACTGCCCGATCGATCGCTTCCAGCAGCATTGAGGACTCTTCGAGATAGCGATCGATCACTCCCACCACAACTTCGTCTGCATTCATCATGTCACGCAACTCTTGAAATTTTGCCGCATTAATGCATAAGGCAAGGGAGTTAGGAGCGGATGAATGGTTCTGGTTGCCGTTGGGTAAACCTAGAGGGAATTCGATCGCGAGTTTCGGCACAGTCCCGTTGGCAATGCGATCGCTTCCATTGAGAGACGGGTTTTGTCCAACCGAGGACGCTTGTTCTCGAACGCTCTCCTCCTGTTGCCCCTGGAGTTCATTTTCGCGCGCGATAGTCGCTTCGCGTTTGCGAAGCATGGCCGAAGGGCAAACCGCCGTAGGCATCGCGATCGAACGCTGTCTACTTTGAATCATCTCGTGACCTTTGCTCAAGGCACGAACCAGTTCTGCGACTCGAATCGGTTTGCTGACGTAGTCGTTCATGCCTGCTGCCAAGCACATCTCCCGATCTCCCGGCATCGCATTTGCTGTCATGGCAATAATCCAAGGGCTTTTGGATTTTGGATGAGTGGGGTGTTGATTGGCGTGAGAGCTAGTTGGATTCCTCTTATCCTGTTCTAATCCTGGGTCTTCAGACCATTCTTGCCGAATGCGACGGGTGGCTTCCAATCCATCCATCTCTGGCATTTGCATGTCCATCAACACCACATCATAAGGTTGACGGTGCAGAGCTTCTAGCACTTCTAGACCATTACCCGCTACATCGGCTCGATACCCCATGCGCTGCAACAGGTGTAAGGCGACTTGCTGGTTGACGATATTGTCCTCGGCGAGCAAAATTCTCAGCGGCACGCGTTCGGCTAGATGAGGGTCAATTTGGGAGGAAATAGAGGCGGGTCGGACTTTAATCGGCTGTCCCAACAAAACCTGATTGAGAATGTCGTAGAGTTGAGATTGTTTAATGGGTTTGCTGAGAAGGGCAGCAAAATGGCGATCGAAGCTTTCGTCGCTACTTTGTGGCTTGCCAATCGAGGTCAGCATGACTAACGGTAACATCTGACTACTCGGCTGCTTGTGAATTTCTGTTGCTAGAGCTAACCCATCCATTTCTGGCATCTGCATATCCAGAATCGCTAAGTCGAATTGCTCTCCTTGGTGCAACCACCCTAACGCTTCTTCACCCGATTCAGCAGCACGGGTTAGCATACCCCAACAATTTGCCTGCATTGTCAGAATTTGCCGATTGGTCTCATTGTCATCCACGATGAGCAGTCGTTTCCCCGTGAGTTCTGGCTGGCAAGCCTGAAGCTCATTTGTCTCAGCATTAGGAATCGCTTGGGCAACGACTGTGAAGTAAAACGTCGAGCCTTGATTGACTTGACTTTCAACCCACAGAGTACCTCCCATCACTTCGCTCAGCTGCTTGGAAATCGCGAGTCCCAGTCCCGTGCCGCCATACTTGCGAGTAGTTGAGGAATCTACTTGGCTAAATGGCTTGAACAAGCGGTCTAAGCGATCGGGTGCAATGCCAATCCCTGTATCCTTGACGGCAAATTGGATTTTGTAAAAGGAGTTCGGAGAGGACGCCGAGAAGTTCGCCGTTAGCGTCAGTACATCAGTCCCTTGCGGACTACCTGGGTCAAGTCCCCGTGTCCCCATTTTCTGGGCTGTTACCGTAACAACAACTTCTCCAACCTCTGTAAATTTAATGGCATTGCCGAGCAGATTGATCAGGATTTGGCGCAAGCGCATTTCATCGCCCAAAAAGGTTTGGGGTATGGTTGGGTCAATCTGGTAAACCAGTTCCAGGTTTTTCTCAGCTGCTTTAGCGGCAAGTAGGTCGAGGGATTCTTCAACGCAGGTTCGTAGCTCGAACGGCTGTTCCTCTAGCTCCAGTTTGCCGGACTCAATTTTGGAGAAGTCTAGAATATCGTTAATAATCGCTAGTAGAGCATCGCCACTGCTGCGAATGGTTTCCACAAAGTCTCGCTGCTGAGGTGTTAGCTGAGTATCCAATAATAGTCCCGTCATGCCAATCACACCGTTCATGGGCGTGCGGATTTCGTGACTCATGGTGGCGAGAAATTCGCTTTTCGCACGGGTGGCGGCGAGTGCTCGATCGCGAGTTTGGTGCAATTCCTGTGCCGCTTGTTGGCGTCCAATTTCTCCGCCAATCCACTGGGCCATGAGCTTTAACAGTTCGATCTCTAACGCTTTGAAGGGCTTGTGGCGAGGCGTGAAGCAAGAAAAGCTTAAGGTTCCATACACCTTGCCGGCGACAACGACTGGCACTCCAATATAAGTTTCCAGTTTAAAGACTTGGTAACAGGGATGATTGCGCCAGGGGGACATGCCGGCTGCGGTGATGCAAAGGGGGCTTGGCGTTCGTAATGTCTCGTGACAATACGTTTGCCTCAGATCGAAAATGGCTCCTTTCGTATTGATGTTGTTCGACAGTTGAGCTGCAACAACTTCATATTGGTCTTCGATGGTGGTACCTTGGAGTGCTAGCGTCAACGAAGAGGTTGGGATGGATTGACTCGCTACCGTTCCTTGCTCGCCTCGATCGCGGCTCGATGCGCGATTGCTAACGGCTTCGATGCGGGATAAAATACCGATCTCAACGCCGAACTGTCGCCGTCCCAAATTCAACAGTTTTTCCAAGCATCGATCGAAATCCAGGGATGGAGATGAAATCACCTCATACAGCGCTCGTAGGGCTGTCTCGCTCTCCCTTACTTCTTGCTCGACCTGTTTGCGTTCGGTAATATCAATGGCAATCCCTAATATGGCTGGAGTCTCCGAACCAGCCACTGAAAACGGAATTTTCGTAGTTTGGAGAATGCGAACATTGCCTTGAGCGTCTGTAAAGAGTTCCTCCGGAATATGTTTTGCCTGTCCGCTGTTAATTACCTGTAGCTCATCGTCTCGCAGCTGACGCACTTCCTCGGGGGATTTGGCCAAGTCCGTATCCTTCATGTTGAGCATCTGTTCAACCGAAGTACCGTAGGCTTGTGCGATCGCCCGATTCACTAAAATAAATTTACCGTCTTTATCCTTAGCAAAAATAAAGTGAGGAACTAAATCCAGTACCTGACGCAGCTTTTGCTCGCTCTGTTGTAGCCTTTCCTCCGCCATTTTACGCTCGGTGATGTCTACAACTGAACCCTCATAATAAAGCAGTACTCCGGTAGCATCGCGAACAGCCCGCGTATTTTCCGAAATCCAGATGATACTGCCATCTTGG